>JANWZO010000008.1 GCA_025054615.1 Kiritimatiellia bacterium | reverse complement strand
GAGGGATGGAGAAAACACATTTCAAAGCTTCGAGAACAAGCGGTTCCGGAGGGGTCTCCATGCCGCACCTGTAGTTACCGCTTCGGTTGCAACAACTGCGCGGCGACATCGGCGCTTGAAAATCGTGGTGTGCCCGGACGACCCGTTATGTACTATTGCAGGATCAACGAGGTACGGGAACGGATCTTCGGTCTAAAATCAATGGAATCGAGGAAAGGCAATTCGATCGAATTGGAAACTGCTGGTTACTTCAAAGGAGAGTGAGGCCATGGACGTCCACGTGAAAAAACCTTACGAAAAGCCGCGCATTACGCGCGTGATCCTCGAGGATAAACCGGTAATCGCCCAGACGGCATGCAAGGATACCGTCGACAACGATGCCTGTGCTGAGCTGATCCGTGACGATACGGGGAATGTCGTCAAAAGATTGCCTGGATTCGACATGTCGCCATCCTAAATGTCCGGGTCTTGCGCGAATCTTGCGCTTGCGGGATGGCGTTTCGAATTTAAGGACGTCGACGATTCACCTCTTCGATTCCACTCGGCTTTTTCGCCGTTTCTAGACGCTCCGACCGCTCTGCCGCTCGCCGCCAGCTACCGGATTGTCCACCCGGATAGCACGCTGGGAGTCGAGGATTGGCCGCGCCGCCCCGTTTGGACAACCGAAACATGGCGGCTGGAGCAATCACCCAACGGCGATTGGATCTTCTCAATCCATATCTTACCGAACGAGTCTCCCCTTCCCGTCGCCCGATTCAGTCCTGACTTTCGAAGCGGAGATCTCTTACGTCGCGCGGGGCGCAACGGGAGCGCCACGCCTTATGCATTCAACTACCCGTGCGATCAGATCGCCGTGGTTAATGTTCTCAATGAGCAGGGCGTCGGGGTCATTCACGCGAGCGCGGTTTGGGACGCCTGCGGAATTCTCCTCTTCTGCGGGCGCTCCGGAGCGGGCAAAACAACGTTGAGTCGACTGTTTCGCGCATCCGGAGCACTCCTCTTGAACGATGACAGACAATTTGTCTGGACTGTTGATAGCAGGGTCGAAGCCATGCCTACTCCGTGGCATGGTTCCGAACCAGAAATAAACGTTCGCCGGGGCCCCATCGTCGCAATTTTCCATCTTGAACACGCGCCGTTTAACCGAGCGACGCAGCTCGACCCTATTGAATCGGTAACTCGGCTTCTTGGAAATACGATCGCTCCTTTCTACAGGGCCGATGCCGTCGAGCGCGCGCTGGCATGGGCCGAGTCGGTTGCAACACGCGTGCCAAGCTATCGTCTCGAATTCGAACCCTCTACGCGGGCGGTCGACCTCTGCCGATCTGTCGCTGAAAAAACAGCCAAATGGGAGACGCCGCAATCGCCTTGAATCCCTCAAAAAACGCTCGGCTCTTGCTCCGTGGGCATGCGCCGCCGGGGAAAAGAGCCGTCACCACACCGATCACGTTTTCATCCGTCGGAAAAGGTCGGTCGAATGTCCAACGGGCGTCTCCCTTGGTAATGTAACGCCCCCACAATCGCGCGATGACGCGATGGGCCACCAGACGCCTGCCTCTCGAGAAGATGATGACGTCTCCAATTTCGGGCCGCCTCTCCGAAGGCGACGATAGCCTTGCCCGTTCGTACGCGTTCCAACGCTTCCCCATGCTCGTCCCGACAATCGGAAGGTCCAGCGAACCCACTACGTCGAGAACGGCCTTGATCTGCAGAGTTTCTAGATCCTCGTTGGCGAGATCGCCAGCGGTCTTCATCGGAGGGATACGGGGAGAAAGACAAGGCTGGAATTGATTCGCCATGAAGACGGTTATACGTCAACGATTTCATGGATGCCAGAGTCCTTCCAAACGATCGCCGACGCGGTGCTTGATGCCGCGATACTCTGCGCGCTTGTTCTTCCGCCCGGTCTAACGTGGTTGCCGGTCTGGGGTCCGATCACCGGACCGGAACGCCTGGGTTTTGCGCTGGCATTGGGGTTGTCCTATCTCGTGGTGGCAGCGACCATCTTGGCTGAATCGGGATTGTTTGGCCCGACCACGATCGGAGCTGCCGTTATTCTCGGGTCCGCGGCTGGCCTTTTTTCATCGGGTCACTGTGTTTGTCGCCGGGATGCCTTCAGGATCATCCTCCTATGCGCCGCGATGTGGTTCTTCGTAATGGTCTTGCCGCACCGCGGCGAATGGATCATCGGAGGGTGGGATCCGGGCGTCAATTTGAACCAGGGCCTGCTGGTCGCGAGAACCGGTCGAGTCGAGCAGCCGCCGAATCCTCTTCTCGCCGGGATCCTCAAAGAAGCGCCAAAGGCGTTCGCCCGGTACCATTACGAATTTTTGGAGGTTTTTCCCGGCATTCCCGCAGATCCAAACACAGGTACCATTCAACCGTATTTTTACCGGGGAACGCCGGCATGGATCGCTGTTCTTGAAACCGCCTGCGGGCGTGACGCTGTCTTCCGGTCAAACTTCCTTCTTGCCGCAGTCGCCGCCCTTCTCTTGGGCTGCTTGGGATCTGCGACCACTCGACTTTCGGGGCCGGCCTGCGCCGGGTGCGCAGGCCTGCTTCTCGTTCAGCCGATCGTCGTCGCCCACTTCGGTGACCCCGCGTCGGAAATGCTTGAGCTGGCGATGGTCTGCGCGATCGGCCTGATCACCGTCTCACGCGGTCCGCGGTCGACTGCCTTCGTCCTTTTCCTGTGCGTGCTCTGCGGGATCCTCAATCGGCCGAGTTTCGTCTTTCACGCATCGATGTGGCTGTGGATCTCATCGGCCTGGCATGCTTCAAACCCGGATCGAAACGTGTTCATGGCGCGGCATGCGGCGATCGTTGCAGCCATTGCGGGCGGTTTCGCATGGTACGAGTGGGTGGTTCCAGAATCGCTTGTCAAAATCCGTCATTGGATGCCTGCAATTCGCTCGGCGGCAACAGCGGCGGTTGTGGGAGCGATATTTATTGAGGCGCTCGGTTTCATAGCTAGTCGCTGCCCGAATTCACGTCTTGTCCACATACTGAAATGGTTCCGTTTCCTGGCGCTGGCGCCACTGATCGCGATGCTAGTTCGTGAATCGTTTCTCATCGAAGGTTGGCGTGAATTCCCTGGAAACGCGAAAGCTTGGCTGGCCTATGCCCCAGCAGTGCTCGCCTTCGTGGGCGCCCTCGGCCTTGTTCTTCGCGGATCCCGCATGCCTGCCACGCCCTGGCTGATCTGGCTGGCGAGCGCCCTACTCGCGGCCCTCCTCCGCAAGCACGCCGCCGATTTGCACCCATGGGCGTGCAAACGCTGGCTGGCATGGTCCCCTCCTCTTCTCGCGTTCGGAGCCAGCCTGCTCTGGGAAAAGGTCGCCAAGAGCCGACTTCCAAAGGTCGTTCTGCGGGTTGCCCTCCTTCTCATTCTTGTAGCTTTCGTCGCCGTCGTGCCGAAATCCGCACAGGCGTGGCGGTCGGCGGAACACCTTGGCACGATGGATGCTGTCGAGCGCATCGCAAGGCTTGCATCACCGGATGACCTAATCGTGAGCGATCATTTCAGGTTCGGCACCCCCCTTGCATTAGCCTATGGCCTTAACGTTGTTAGCGGCGAACCTCTTCTGGCCGGCGAGGGATCGCCAGAACTGGCAGCGCGCGCACTCGTCAATACGGGCCGGAGAATTCTTCTCCTCACCTCCACACGAAATGGTCTAGAGGCGTGGCCGGCGCAGTTCCAAAACGCCCGGCTTCTCGAAGGTCCCGTTCGTTTGGACTCGTCCGAGAGGGTCCAGCATCGGAGCAACCGTTCGTTCAGCCTGCGAAAACGGACCTACACGCTTCGCGTTTACGAATGGGAGCCTGACCGATGAACCGCCTTCAGGCACGGGTCCTAAATATTTCAACGATGGCGCCGGGAACGATAAGCCTGGAGATTGAACGTGCAGGTTTGGAGTTTTTCGCGGGCCAGGAAATCGTAATTCATGTTGGTGACCCGCCCGAAGATCGATCCTACTCGATTGCCTCCGGCGAACGAGACGAAAATTTGTGTCTGCTCATACGCGTTATTCCCGACGGGCTGGTGTCCCCACGCCTCGCGGCGTTGCAACCGGGCGACATCGTTTCCTTCAGCGGGCCGACGGGCAGCTTCACGCTCCGCGACCCCCAAGCTTCATGTCTGCTCATCGCCACCGGTACGGGGATCGCCCCCTTCCGATCCTTCCTCAGAACATATCCCGAATTGCGACCGATAGTGCTGCATGGGGTCCGTACTCCCGTCGAGCTCTACTGGCGCAGCGAATTCGAACCTCGGTGTGCAGTATACATGCCCTGCATCAGCCGCTGGCCGGATCGACCGATGCGAGTAACCGATGCGCTCGAACAGATTTCAATCCCATTGGGTGCCCACATCTACATCTGCGGAGGCCACCCGATGATCCGGGCTGCTCGTGAAATTCTCCTCCGTCGCGGCGTTCCGCCCGGATCCATTTTCACAGAGGCCTACTTCTATTGGTAAGGGATCGGCCCCGCGCGCGAAATCTTTACAGCAGAGGATAGAATTCTTGAAATTTGAATTATTCATTTTATGAAATATGCAACATGCAACTTGATGCCTTTATCGATGCGATCACCGAGCTCACTCCCCGCTTATGCCGTGCCATTCTGGCGCGGGAGCAGGACTGCTTGTCATGCGATCGGGTGACGATCCAGGAAATCTGGGCACTGGAGATCATTGGCTACCAGGAGCCCTGCCCCAGAGCCCTTCTTCTCAAGCAGCTTCGATTGAAGCCGTCGACCGGTTCGGTCTTTCTACGTCGATTGGAGTCATCGGGCCTTATTCGGCGCTTCCATCCCAAAGGCAATCGCCGAAACGTGGATATCTCGCTTACGGCCCGTGGCCGTCGGGCAATCGAACAAGCCCGGCGCCATCGCCGCTCGGCGCTGCGCCTTCTTTTCGAGCCCCTTCCAGAGAAAGATCGCGCCTCGTATCTCGCGATGCTCGAGGCGTTGACCGTCCAATTTTCCCCGTAGGTGAATCATGCAACGACACCCCAGACATCTTCTCGTAGCGGCCATCGCGGCCGCGGCTCTGATTGTAGCCGGTTGCGCCAGCCGATTTGAGAAAGGAGGTGGGCCGCCGCCAGATGCCGAAATCCTCATCCGATCTGAATCGATTCTCCCTCAAAAGTTCCGCGAGACGTTTTCCGCAGCGGCCGTCCTTCTGCCCAATGAGATGGTAGAAATCAAATCCGAGGCCGAGGGAAGGATCGTTGAAATCAACTTCGAAGAAGGAGCCCCAGTGGAGAAGGGTCGGATCCTATTCCGAATTGACGACGGCAAATTGCGTGCGGCCCTTGCCGAGGCCGAGGCCGCGTTGGAACTAGCTCAGTCTGAACTCATTCGCGCGGAAGGCATGTTCAATTCTCGCACCATCGCCAGAGCCGAATACGATGCAGCCCGCAGTGCATTCAACGCCCGTGAAGCCGCGGTCCGACGCCTTCGCGAGCAGTTAGAGGAGACCATCATTCGTGCTCCGTTCGATGGCATCATGGGTGTCCGCCTCGTCAGTCCGGGCCAGGTGGTTGCGCGATATGCCCATCTGGCAACCCTTGTTGATCAGTCTGTGATAAAGGTGGACTTGCGTTTGCCAGAACGATTCATTTCATCGATCCGGATTGGGCAGATCGTTGAGATTAGGGTTCCTGCATGGCCGGATCGGGTATTCGAGGGATCGATTCGATTTATTTCGCCAGATGTCGATTCGGCGACTCGGACTGTGCTCGTGCGAGCTGAAGTGGGAAATACGGATGGAGCGCTGCGCGCCGGCATGTTCGCACGTGCCTCCGTTGTCCTGCGCGAAGATGAGGATGCCCTTCTTGTGCCGGACATCGCCATTATGCAACGGGGAGACCAATCGTTTGTGTACGTCGTTGGAGAAGATACGCGTGTCCAGCTTCGGCCGGTGGAAATCGGGAGTCGCGTACCGGGACGTGCCCGAGTGATCTCGGGGCTTGCCCCCGGGGATGTCGTCGTGACTGAGGGGCATCAAAAATTGAGGCCTGGCGCCCGAACCAAATCTACATAGACGAACGACCGCTGTCCCACCGCATTCCGTTATCAACATGAAAATTTCCGAAGTTTCCATCAAGAGGCCCATTTTCGCCTCCATGATGAGCCTGGCCATCGTGTTATTTGGCCTGGTGTCACTGCAGCGAATGTCTGTCCGTGAGCTTCCGGACATTGATCCGCCCATTGTCAACGTACTCACCGTATATCCTGGCGCCAATGCCCGGGTCGTCGAGACGGAGGTGACTGAAAAACTTGAGGAAGCGATCAACAGCATCGAGGGCATCAAGACGCTGACCAGCGAAAGTCGCGAACAGGTCAGCTCAATAACCGTTGAGTTCGATCTAGGACGCGACATTGATGTCGCGGCCCAGGACGTACGCGATCGAGTCGCCCGCGTGCGTGGCGAGCTGCCAGAAGACATCATTGAACCGGTGGTTGCTAAGCAGGACTCGGATGCTTTCCCGGTCATGTGGGTCTCGCTGTACAGCGACCATTACTCTACGCTGGAACTGACCCAAATCGCCGAAACCCAGATCAAAGATCGCCTACAAACGATACCCGGCGTGAGTTCCGTCATCATCGGCGGCAGAAAGAAGATGGCGATGCGCCTGCGCCTCGACCCTGACCGGTTGGCGGCACACGGAGTAACCATCGCCGATGTCGAGCGCCGGCTTCAGGCCGACAATGTCGAATTGCCAAGCGGTCGAATCGAAGATCGGGAACGCGAATATTCAATTATTACCTTCGGCGGCCTCAACACTCCGAAAGAATTTGAGGATTTGGTCATCCGAAGCGACAGCGGGGCGCTGATACGCCTCGGAGACCTTGGCCGCGCCGAAATCGCAGCTGAAGACGAACGTTCTCTGGCGCGATTTCAGGGTAAGCCGGCTGTCGGCATCGGTATCGTGCGGCAATCCAAGGCAAACGTCATCGAGGTCGTAAAGCGCGTGAAAGCGGAGATTGAACGGATCCGCCCTTCCCTGCCCGTCGATGTGCAGCTCGACTTCCCGTATGATGAGGCCATCTTCGTTGAGCGCGCGATTCGCGAAGTCTGGACCACCCTGTTCATCGCCTTCGGTCTGGTCCTTGTCACGATTTTCATTTTCCTCCGCAATATCCGATCGACACTCATCCCGGCGCTAACGATTCCCGTCTCGATAGCGGGCACCTTCATTATCATGTATGCGCTGGGATTTTCGATCAACATCCTCACGATGCTGGCGCTTGTTTTGGCGATCGGCATCGTCGTCGACGACTCCATCATCGTTCTCGAAAACATTTATCGACATATCGAAGAGGGGATGCCGCCTATGGAGGCCGCCATTCGCGGCATGCGCGAAATTGGCATGGCAGTAATTGCAACGACGGTGTCGCTGATCGCCGTCTTCATTCCCCTCGCCTTCCAAACCACTTTCGTAGGAAGACTCTTCGTCGAATTCGCGCTAGCCGTTTGCGGGTCTGTCGCGATTTCGTCATTCGTTGCGCTGACGCTCACCGCCGCGCTGACCCCTCGAATCCTCCGGTATCGGGCGGCGCAGGAACACGGTCGAATTTACAACTTCTTTGAACGGGCTTTCCATCGACTCCAGGTCCGCTATCAACGGGCACTGGAGTCGTCTCTCCGTCGACGCAAGACGGTGATCGCCGTCGCCGCAGCGGTGTTTGCCGCTACGGCCTGGCTCTACACGCGACTCGACAGTGAATTTCTGCCGCCCGAAGACAAGGGCCGACTGATCGCGATTGGAGTCGCGCCGGAAGGATCCACCGTGGAATACACGGACCGAATGCTGAGAACGATGGAGTCGATTGCGGGCGAAACGCCGGAGATCGACATGTATTTCGCAGCAGTCGCCCTCGGACGCTCCGGACCAGGCCGCCCAAATGAGACCTTCATGTTTATTCGCCTGACCGAGGGAGAACGAAAGCACGTTAGCGACCTGTTGGACGGGCCGCGCGGACTGATGTCCCGGATGATTTCCGAAACGCGCGGAGCCTTTGCGATCCCGATCGTCCCCAAGGCGGTTACCCGAGGATTCGGGCAACCGTTCCAATTGGTGCTGCAAGATACCGACCTGGATCGCCTCGCCTCTCGCACCCAGCGCCTCCTCGAAGCCTTTCGAGCCGAAGGGTTTCTCTTCCAGGCCCGGAGCAACTTTGAATTCAACAAGCCGGAATTTCGACTCGATATCGATCGAGACCGCGCGGCCGAGGCCGGGATCGCAGTCACCGACATCGCTCGAGCCCTCCAGATCTTGTTGGGCGGTCTTGACTTGAGCCGCTTCAAGGAAGGTGGAAAGGAATACCAGGTGATCGCCCAAATCGATCGGCAAGAGCGACTTTCCCCCGAAATCCTCCAGAGAATTTATTTGAGGGACGGCCGAGGCCATTTGGTTCAATTGTCGAATTACGTAACTCTGAAAGAGGGCGGCGGCCCGAACGCTATCTACCACTACAACCGTTTCCGCTCAGCGACCATTGAGGGGACTCCCGCGGGAATCACGCTTGGCGAGGCCATGGCGCGCGCGGAACGAATCCTTGCCGAATTGGAGCCCGACGCCCGCTTCGCATGGGCGGGTGAATCGTCAGATTTACGGGAGTCCGGACGCGGGTTCTATTTCATCGCGGCTCTCGCGCTGATCGTGGTTTACATGTCTCTGGCCTCGCAATTTGAAAGCCTCTTGCATCCCTTCACAATTATGCTCACGATACCCCTCGCTTTTTTTGGCGCTTTCGGTTTGCTGTGGACGCTCGATGGCCTGTCGGTCATGGGCCGAGCCTTTTATGGCTGGGCCAACTACGCGCCGGATCCGCCGAAGATCGCCCACATTTTGTCTGCCGTGTTTCCGAGGATTAGCGGTATGAACATGAATCTGATCAGTCAAATCGGGTTAGTGCTCCTGATCGGTATGGCGACTAAGACATCTATTCTGCTCGTCGAATTTGCCAACCAGCGTGTCGCTCAGGGCCTTTCTCCCATTGAGGCCATGCGCGAAGCAGGGAAACTCCGCTTTCGACCAATCCTGATGACGAGCTTCTCAACCATCCTCGGAATTCTGCCCATCGCATTCGGCTGGGGCGCCGGCGGTGAAAGCCGGAGGCCCATGGGCATCGTGGCGCTCGGCGGCCTCCTCACGAGCACGATCCTGACTTTGGTGGTCATTCCGGTGGTCTACACAGTATTCGCCGAATGGGTGGCCCGATTCCGCTCACCACGCCGGAACGGTTTGACCGCCGCCGCCCTCATTGCAGCTTTTGCTCTTGGGGTGGCGTTCCCCGCGGTAGCCCAGACTCCTGCTGACGCCTCCAAGCAGCCGCGCGGAGCCTTCGATCTGGCGCGCTGTCTGGACACGGCGGTCGCGCAAAATTACGAAATCCTGTCCGCCCGCGAACGATTGCGCCAGCAAAGCGGCTCAGTCATCGAGGCCGAAGGCCGCCGAATTCCGAACATCCGAATCTCCGGCATGTACCAAGAGGAGGCGGAAGATCTCGGGATGCCAGGCAAAAAGAACGACGCCACATGGAACCTTGGCCTCGAAGCCGTTCAATCTTTGTACGCGGGCGGAAGCCTCGCGGCATCTAGCCAGGCGCGAAAGCTCGAGGAAGAGGCCGCGCGCCTGGAACTTCAAAGCGTCATTAACAACGTCCTGCTGGAAGTTCGCGAACGGTTCTATGCTGTGCTTCTCGCCCGCTCGCAAGTACGGGTCCAGGAGCAGAACGTCGAGTTGCTGCAAGAGGAGCTTCAATCCGCGAAGAATAAATTGGAGGCCGGCGCCGTTTCGCCGTTCAATGTTCTTCGCGCGGAAGTCGCGCTAGCCAACGGTTATCCGCCTCTCATCCGGGCGCGCAACGATTATCGTCTCGCGCTGGAGGAACTCGCGCGTGTCCTCGGATTTCCGCCCCCCGCCGCCGGCCAAGAAGCCACACTCGACGTCGTGGGCGAATTGAGTTTTGACAGTTTCCAAACCAGTTTGGCCGAGGCGCGTGCCCTGGCCTTTGCGAACCGGCCGGAACTCAAAAGGCTGGCGCTCCTACGCGAGGCGCGCGCGCGGGACCTTCGCGCGGCTAAGGGGTCGTACCAGCCGCAGTTGAATGCATTCGCCGGCTACCAGTACCAGAGCGACCCGATGTCCGAAGACCGCTGGGAAAACGTCGATGGCTGGCGGGCAGGTTTGATGTTGAACTGGAATTTGTTTGACGGACAACAAACCCGCGGACGGATTCTTCAGGCAGCCTCGGCACTCGAACAGACCCGCCTCGCCGAGGAAAAGGCGCGCCTCGACATTGATGTTGAAGTCCGTCGGGCATACTCATCGTTCGTCGAGGCCCAGGAGCTGGTCACAGCGACGCGAAAAGTGGTTGAGCAGGCGGAAGAAAGTCTGCGGCTTGCCCGGTCCAGATTTGACGTCGGTGCGGCAACCCAACTCGACGTCTTACAGTCCCAACAGGCCCTGACGCAGGCCCGCGACAACGAGGTCCAGGCCCTGTTTTCCTACAATGTGGCTCTGGCGCGCTTGAAGAAGGCCGCCGGCATTATCAGCCAGGCGAGCGAACCGGCGCCGGCTGCGGATCCCGTGGAATAACCCCTCCCTACGCCTTGACGCGCTCTTGTTCGCGATGCATCCGTGCTGGAATTCTGCCTACCCAGCTCGGGATTCGGACTGCGGAATTTACAGCCGCGCGCGCGGGTGGGCCTTTTCGTAGACCTCTCGTAGCCGATCGATTGAAACGTGCGTGTAAATCTGCGTTGTGGAGAGGCTTGCGTGGCCGAGCAACTCCTGAACGCTACGCAGATCCGCGCCGGCGTCCAGCAGGTGGGTTGCGAAGCTGTGTCGCAACGCGTGTGGAGATTTGCTGGGGTCCAGTCCTGCGGCCAGCAGATATTTTTTCATCATGCGTTCGACCGATCGCGGTGTCAGCGCACCCCCATTTTTGTTGAGGAAAAGGGGCGCGCCCCGCAACGGTAACCCGCGAGCGGACAGCCATCGGTCCCGCGCCTCTAGATAGGCTTGCAAAGCTCGTAGGGCGGGACGGCCGAGGGGACATAAACGCTCCTTCTTCCCCTTGCCGCGCACGCGCAACACTCCGGACAGGAGGTCCAACTCCTCAACGCGCAGCCCTGTCAACTCGCTCAACCGCAGGCCTGCGCTGTAGATGATCTCCAATATCGCCGCATCGCGCCGCCTCGCGCATTCAGCGAAGGGGTCTTGCCGTGAACTCGCGCCGGGTGTCTCAAGCATCGGCGCGGCGAGCAGTCGGCCCACTTCTTCCACCGAAAAAACGGACGGCAACCTCCTTTCCCGCTTCGGTAAGAGAATGCCGCTCACAGGGTTGGCCGATACCATCTCCTCGCGAAGCAGATATCGGAAAAAAGAGCGAAGGGAGGAAACCTTGCGACGGGCGGTGGCCGGCGAGGCGCCCCTCTTCTGAACAACGGCCAAAAAACGCCTGACCGCGATGCGATCGACCTGATTCCACGGAAACGGCGGACGCGCGTCCCTTCCCCACGTGACCTCTACAAATTGCCGCAGGTCCATCAGGTAGTTTTCAACCGTATGTTGCGAAGCGTTTTTTTCGCCTTCCAGAAATCGTACAAACTGGACCAGGGCCGGGTCGTCGATCGGCCCCTGCGCCGACCGCATCATGGTTCGTCGACGGTATCCTTGGCTTGGACCGGCCTGCGCATGCCAGCCGCCGCGGCTCGGTTTGGAAAGTCCGGTATCTTGTCGGCATATCGGCTCAGCAGCTTTTTCAGGGCCGAAACCTGCCGGGGTGAAAGACTCTTTTTGGTCTCGTACTGGCGAAGCAGAGATTCGACAAATTGTTTATCATCCCAGACGCGGCCATTCCGCTCCGCCGGCGGCCTCCATTCCGTCACGGCTTTTGCCATGTCCACCAGCGCGGCCACCTGGGAATCCTCTTGCTTGTCAGTGATGCCCCATCGTTGCGCCTTCTCCTCAAAATCCGGAATATGCGCTGCATATTTTTGAAGAAGCTGGTCCAAGTGGCGAAGCTGGTTTTCGGTCAGCCGCCTGCCAGATTCGACCTGTTCGCGCAGCGATAGATAGAAAACGCGGTCGTCGAAGATGCGCTTTTTAACCTCCCGCGGAGGCTCAAAGGGGACCTCCGACAGCGCAGCGATTTTTTCCCGCATCACCTCATCCGGCGGATCGGAAGCGCGGGCACGATCGGCCACGGCAGACAACACGCCCAAGGCCTCCGCTCGTTTTTCGAAATCAGGAATCTGATCGCGATAGCGGGCAACGAGGCCGATCAACGCCGAGAGCTGACGCTGCGAAAGCGGATTTTTGCCCTCTTCAAACTGCTCGCGAACAGATCGGACGTAATCATAATCGCTGTAATTCCGTTTGCCGCGACGGGTCGGAGGAGCCCACTCCCGTACATCCTTGAGCATCTCGAGCAACCCTCTGACCTTGTCCGCATCGGCGGCGGGAGCGCGGGCCTTCTCCACCCAATCCTGAAATGAGTGATAGAACCGGCCAAGCATCTCCACCCATGAAAGCTTGCCCTCTTCAATGCGGTCGAGTTCCTCCTCCATTCGCGCCGTGAACTGCACATCAAACAAGTCGGGAAGATGCTGCACGAGAAAATCGTTCACCTTGAATCCCGTCAGGGTCGGCTTGAGCACGCGCTTGTCCTTCTCGACATACTTGCGCTCGAGAATCGTTGAAATGATCGTCGCGTAGGTGCTAGGCCGGCCAACGCCGTTCTCCTCGAGGGCCTTGATCAGGGACGCTTCGGTGTATCGCGGAGGAGGCTGCGTTTCTTTGCGTTCACCGGTCCATTCGATCTTCTCGAGCCGTTCCCCCTCTTCGAGCGGCGGCAATCGGACCTCGGTTTCATCGCCCTCTTCGTCCGCCTCGTTTTTCTTGCTCTCCGCCTTTCGCTCCTCCTCGATACCGGCCAGCCGCATGTAGCCAGGGAATAGAACCTCTGAGGTGGAGGCGCGGAAAAGGTAGTGTTGCTCGGATCCCGGCGGTCGAACAGCCTCAATTTCCGCCGTGCGTTGAGCGATACGCGCGGGGGCCATCTGGCAAGCCACAAATCGCTCCCAGATGAGCGTGTACAACTTCAAATCGTCGGGATCGAGGCGCGACGCTAGGGCGTCTGGTGTTTTGAAGACATCTGTCGGGCGAATCGCCTCGTGCGCGGCCTGCGCATCCGCCTTGACGCGGTACACATTGGGTTGTTCCGGTACGAATTCCGGACCGAAGGTCTGGCGGATGAAATCGCGGGCAGCCTCCACCGCAACCGGCGACAAGGCGACGGAATCGGTGCGCATGTAGGTGATCAGGCCGACGGGACCGCTCCCGAAATCGATACCCTCGTAAAGTCGCTGGGCGATCTGCATCGTTCGCTTGGGCGTGAAACCAAGCCGGCTGGACGCCGCCTGCTGCAGCGTACTGGTGATGAATGCAGGGGGAGCGCGCCGGGTGATCTCGCGGCGAATGATGGCCGACACGCGCAGTTCGCGGCCCTCGAGATCGGCTTGAATGGCCCGAGCCTGTTCGGACGATTTGATCGACGGTTTCTCACCGTTGATCTTTGCCAACATGATCTGAAAGGCATCCCGGGGCTCGACGAATTTCCGAACTTTCGCGCCGAGAATCCAGTATTCCTCCGGCTTGAAATTGAGGATTTCTCGCTCGCGCTCACACACCAGGCGTAGGGCCACCGACTGGACGCGGCCGGCGCTCTGGCCGCCGCGTACCTGGCGCCACAAAAGCGGGCTGACTTTGTAGCCGACAATCCGGTCAAGAACCCGACGGGCCTGCTGAGAATCGACCTTGTTTTGGTCAATCGGGCGCGGTTCTTCGAAGGCTTTTCGAATCGCCGGCGCGGTAATTTCATTGTAGGTCACACGGAGGAACGGAATTTTCCGTTTCCTGTCTTGTAGGACCTCCTGCAAGTGCCAGGCGATCGCCTCTCCTTCGCGGTCCGGGTCGGGAGCAAGCCAGACTTTTTCCGCCCCCTTGGCAAGCTCTTTGAGCTCCTTGATCACTTTCTCACGACTTTTGATCGTGACGTATTTCGGCCTGAAATCTTTTTCGAGGTCCACGCCGAGCTCCTTCTCCGGCAGGTCCCGGACATGGCCCAGGGAAGCTTTGACGACATACTCTTTGCCGAGAATTTTGTTGATGGTCTTGGCCTTGGCCGGCGACTCGACGATGACCAGATTTTTCATGCGCGTGTAGTTGGAACCCCAAACTGCTTCGAATGTCAATCTCCCCGGACAACGGGCGCTTCTGCGCGCAGTCCCTCCCACAAATCAACAAGGCGTCCGGGTAGAACGCGAACCACCTTCTTCATCTCAAGCCCGAGCAATAATCCGTTGAGGCCGGCGATCGGAACGCCGGAGGCCCTGGCAAGCGAGTCCACGTCGAGCGGGCCTTGCCAGAGCGCTCGAACGACTGCCTGCTCGTCGGGTGACAGGTTCACAGGAGGTCGGGTCGGCATGGTGCGGTCGACCCGTGCTCGGGCTTCCGGCAGAAGTAAATCGAACTCATCCAAAATATCATCGATGCCTTCGCACAACACGGCGCCCTGCTTGATGAGCTTGTGGCACCCCCGCGCGTGCGGCGTATCGGCACGACCCGGCACGGCAAAGACGCTGCGCCCCTGCTCCACCGCATCGTTCGCCGTGATGAGAGCCCCGCTCTTCAAATCGGCTTCAACCACGACGAGACCCATGCTGAGACCGCTCACGATCCGATTTCGGTAGGGGAAAGTGGATCGATCCGGTTCCCGCCCAAGCGTGTATTCGCTGATGACCGCGCCATTTTCGGCGATGCGGTCGGCGAGCTCTGCATTTTCCGACGGATAGAGCCTATCGAGGGCGCTGCCGAGAACCGCAAGGGTTCGGCCACCCGCCTTCAACGCGCTTTTGTGCGCGACGGTATCAATCCCGCGGGCGAGACCGCTAACGATCGTGAAGCCGGCTTTCGCTGCCTGATACGCGAGGCGATCCGCCATCGAAACGCCGTAGTGCGTCGGGCTGCGAGTTCCCACGATCGCGAGCGCCTGGCGGTCCCGCTTTTCAAGCGAACCGCGAACGTACAGAACCAGCGGCGGATCATAAATGGTTTTTAATTGTTCCGGATATTCGGGTTCCTCCTGGGTAATGATCCGCGCGCCGATGCGCCGTGCTCGGCTTTCTTCCTCGAGGGGATCCACCTCATTCCGCTGAGTGAGGATTCTCCGAGCAAGCTCCGGCCCGATGCCCTCTACTTCACACAACGTCTCCTCGTCCGCCTGCCAGACCGCCTCGGGCGATTTTAGCGCTTCCAGGAGGCGACGTACGCGCACGGGACCCAGATCATCGATCATGTTGAGCGCGATGAACGCCTCGCGTCGGGTCATGGACTGTCCCCCGAATTCACTGGCCGGCGGCGAACGCGGCGCGGAGGGAAAAGTTCCATCTGCTCGTCCGCCAGCAGCTTGTAGATTTTTAGGATTCGCAGGGTCTGAAAGAGATCCGATTTCTCGTAGTTTTTGTTCCGTTCGACGAGATGAATCAACGTCCGAAGCATCAGCGGAAACAGAAGGATCCCATCCACCCCTTTTTCCGCAAGAAACTGAAGGGTTTTCTGCCGGAGGTGCGGGCTCGACGGTAAACCGGAGATGCACAAAATTCTGGTGATCGGCCCTTCTCCAAGCCACTGACGGGCCCTCCGCATGGCGGGCTCCTGTGTGAAGTTGACGAGTTCCGGCGCCAAACTGAGTTTCGATGGGTCCAAGCGCTCGGTATGCCAACCCCGAACGCTGACAACCGCACGGGTCACAGACGTAAGGTCAGATACAGCCATGACCTTGGCGCCGGTCGGCGGGGCCTCAATCCCGGAGCCGGGACGAATCGCCAGAAAATCGATCTCCTCGTTCGGCTGCTTGGGCCGCGCGGTGACAAGATATTTGATCGGCTGTCGAATCAAAAAACCCTGCGCCTCGAAAAATTCGCGCGCGATGGCCTCATTCACCCCGGGCATTCCAAATCTCCTCGAGCAATTCGTCGGAAACGGCGACTCCATGTCGAACGCGCCCAATCGCCTCCGCGAGAACAAATTTCGGCACGCCGCCCGCCCCTTTTTTGTCGACCGAAATGGCTCGGCGGATGTCTACCCACGGAATATCGGGCGGCTCCGTCGGCAACCCGGCGCGCCGCAGAAGCGCCCGAATTCGGCCGGCATCGGCAGCGGGCAGATGCGTAAGTCGGACCGAGAGCCGGGCCGCGAAATCCATGCCGATGGCGACCGCCTCGCCGTGTAGCAACGCGCTGTATCCGGTGGCCTGCTCCAGCGCGTGGCCGACCGTATGGCCGAAATTCAAGATCGCGCGTTCGCCCGACTCGCGTTCATCTGCGCCCACCACGGCCGCCTTGATTTCACAACTTCGGGCAACGACCCGCTCGAGGATTTCAAGGTCTCCAGCCCGAATCGATTCCATATGTTGCTCGAGATACGCGAAGAAATCGGCGTCCCGAATGACGCCGTATTTGACCACCTCCGCAAGGCCGGCCGTCAGTTCGCGAGCCGGCAGCGTTCGCAGCAGCTCAAGGTCCGCCACGACCAGAGAGGGTTGGTGAAAGGCCCCAACCAGGTTTTTTCCCTGTGGCAGGTTGACTCCCGTCTTGCCCCCCACGGCGCTGTCAACCATCGCCAGCAGGGTCGTCGGGACCTGTACCAGCTTCACGCCGCGGGCATAGGATGCCGCAACAAAGCCCGCCAGATCGCCGATGACTCCCCCACCCAAGGCCACCACAGCGGAATGCCGGTCCAACCGCGCTTCGGCCGCTGCTTCGCACAAACGCCCGAACCAGTGGATGGACTTCGTTTCCTCTCCAGGCGGCACCCGAACGCGCGCAACCCTGAAGCCTGCAGATTCCAGAAGCGAAACTACTCGGTCTCCATAAAGCGCATCGACCGTATCATCGGATACCAACAGCATGCGATCGGCCCGAATACGCTCCCGGCAGAGCGCCGGCAGGTCCTCCAGGGCGTTCCGGCCAATCCGAATTGGATAGCTGCGGGGCCCGAGATCAACCATCACGTCCATGCATAACACCTCAAACTGTCGAAAGCCGTTTGCGCTTCATAACAACCAGCAGATGCTCAAACTCAAAGAAGCGCCGCGCGTTCTAGTGCGGAGTGCGAACGGTTTCCGCGCTCGTCTACGGCTTCGATGTAGTATTTCACAATGCCGGCGCCCACCGGCATTTCGCAAGTAAACAACCGGGCAATGGCCGTGGGATTTGTACGGCTCGGATATGGACCGCAATCCCGCATCGGCAAAACCTGTTCCTTCGAACCGGCCCTCAAGACGAGATTTGCCGATCGAACGCCAGAGACATCGCTGATGAATGTAAAGACGGTTCCGCGGCGGTCGGCATCCCAAAGACCCCCCGATCCCCATGTTTTCCCGCCGGGAATTTCGGGCAGAATCCACGGCGGAAAAATGGTTGGGCCCGTCGAATCCCTGCCCGTTTGAAGAACGGCGCCAAGATCGGCTTTGATCAGTGCGTGCGCGCGGTTTGCGGCCTCCGTAACCTGGTGGTCCCAGATGTCCTGCCCCGTCCAATACCAGTAGCAGCTTGTTTCCGCCGTGAGCATCAACCGTTGCGCCTCCGGCAACGAGGCGGCTGTTGGGCTAGCGTCTTCAAGGGTGTGCACGGCGTTTTGGAGCGCGGTCAACACGGCCCATGAATTCAGGTCCGGCGAATAGGGATCGCGGTAGCGGCTGAACCACTTGGAAAATTGCGGATCGCCGTTGTCCGCGCCGCTCCACGCGCCGGGTTCCACGTGAACCGTCACGGAGGGATCGGGTGGGAACCGTTGAAGATAATCCCGGATCGTGGTCAGTTCGAAGCGTGGATCGGTCTGCAGCCATTTGACGAGCTGTCCCGTGTTGTGGCGGTAATAGCTGTCGGCTCCGCCCCCGTAATTATCGCCGTCGGAGTGGAGCACAAAGAACGGCGGATGCTTTGGATCGTAAACGTTGTGCTGGACGATGGCATCATGAAGCTGGGCGAAGACGGAGGGGTAGTTCAGCGCGCCGAATCCACCGCGGGCATCCTCATTTCCCAGATAACGCTCCGCCGGAATTCCGAGGATCGTGTGGATCTTGCCATCCGGGTCTTCATAGCGGATGTATTCCGGCTTCAATAGCGACGGGCTGATTTTCGAGGCGGCCCACACGCCGTGAAGCTGGATCCAATCGGGGGCCGGCGGATTTTCCTGATCGGCAGGACTCGGCGGCAACATGCCCTCTTGTGGGCCCGGATAGGGATAGTTGCGGCAGCTGCGCGCCCGGTGAATGCTGTCATAGATCACGGCCTCAACCCCCGCATCGCGCAGGGCCGGAATCATCCGGACATGAAACGCCGTCTCGGGGGGAAAGAGGATCGTAGACGCCGGCACACCGAACGTTTCCTCGATGATGCGGCGGTGCTCTCGAATTTGCCGAACGATATCCCGCGGGGGAATCAGCGGCATGAGGGGGTGGAAAAATCCAAACGAGGTGAAATCGATTCGCGGGTTTCCCAGGCTCGTTTTCGCGGCGGCCCAGTGGCGCAACTCATTTTTCCAACCCGAGAAGTGGCCGTAGCAGAGCCCCTCGCGCTCGCAGCGGTCTAGCTGCTCGATCAGGCTGCCGCTCCAGCTCGTGCTCAACCCCGCGTGGGGTAACCCCGCTTCGTGATACTGGCGCACCGCAGCGGGTATAAAGGTCGTATAAGGTCCCGTTCGCTGATCAAAAATACTGGTCTTCTCCGCGTCCCAATACTGGGGGTCGGCGGCGCGGTAGTAGGGTTGATGCATGTGCTTGTGAATGGCGAAGTAAATCTTTACGCCATCCGCCGAGGCACGGGCCGCCGATATCTCCACCTGCGGCTTCGGCAGCTCGATGACCAGCTCGAGATAGGTTTTGACCCAGTCGGACGCGCCGGCGGTCGAGGGGTCCGACTTGCGACACCCCTCGGCTTGAATTGTATAACGGCCAGGTCCCAGCAAACCGGCCGGTATGTCTGCAATATAGCGATGTTTAGCCTCCCGACGGATCGCTTTATCTCGAAAAAGATGCTGCCTCGAACCTTCCCAGATGATGATTTGAGGGAACGGAACTGGCGCATCCGTAACCATGGTCACGGAAAACGGGGGGTTTCGGCCAGTGGCGGCATCCACAGACAACCGGGCCGGATATTCAACGGAGCGAATCGAAAATGACGTCATGACCTCGAATCTATCGCTGGATGTCTGAGATTGACAATCGATTCCGCGTTTTGCCCTGAAACTCCACGGCGCCAGTTACACACCGCCACTGGCTTGTCTCGCGAATTTTCGGCGCCTGCAACGGGCGCATTTTGACGCGGAGACGCGCGTTTGCTACGGTGCCCGCATGTTTACACGATGTTTGGTCACGGGCGCTGCCGGCTTCATCGGTTCCCATCTGTGTGAGGCCCTATTGGCCAGAGGGTGCAGCGTTATCGGTGTCGATGCTTTCATCCCCTACTACCCTCGCGAACGGAAGGAAGCGAATCTCGAAACTCTCCGCGGCAGGTCCCGATTTTCGTTTCATGAACTCGACCTAAGATCGGCCGACCTCACTTCCCTGATGGATGGCTGCGACGTTGTGTTCCATCTCGCCGCGATGCCGGGCCTCATGAAAAGCTGGAGCGATTTTGCGCTCTACAACACGTGCAATTGCGATGCCACGCTCCGGCTCCTCGAAGCCGCCCGCGCGGTAAAGCTGCCGCATTTCATTCATGTGTCGACCTCCAGCGTTTACGGCAGGGAGGCGACTCAGGGCGAAGACGCCCCGCTGCGTCCCTTTTCGCCCTACGGAATCACGAAACTCGCCGCCGAGCACCTATGCCGGGCCTTCGAAGCCAACTTCAATCTCCCGGTTACGATTCTGCGCTACTTTTCCGTCTACGGACCCCGCCAACGGCCCGACATGGCCTATCACATCCTCATCCGGACCTTGCTGGAAGGCGGAACCTTCACGCTGTATGGGGATGGCGAACAGACCCGAAGCAACACGTTCGTGTCGGATTGCGTAACGGCGACGATCCTCGCTGCAGAGAAGCGAGACGTGTCGGTCGGCGAGGTGTTCAACGTCGGGGGCGGTGAAATTGTTTCCCTCAATCAGGTGATCCAAAAAGTCGCAGCCATTGTCGGCAAAAAAGTGAACATCGAACGTAAACCGCCTCGACCCGGCGATCAGAAGCACACCGCTGCTAATATCGAAAAGGCGCGCCGCCTGCTCGGATACAATCCCGCCACGCCATTCGACGAGGGAATCCGGGCGCAGGTGGAGTGGCAAAGATCCATTCTCAACCGGTGAGGCGCCAGACACACGCCCGCCAGTCTCTAGCCGATCCAAAAAAGACGCCCGCCGGAAGTCCGGCGGGCGTTTGCGTGTCGCAGAATAGCTCGTATCGAAAATTATTTGTATCCGTAACGACGGGCCATGTCGACCAGCGTTACATGCTTGATTTTGTCCGCATGGCCAGCCTGACCGAACGCGATCATCCGGTCCATGCAGACCTTTTTCATGGCCTCGCGAGCCGGTTTCAGATAATCCCGCGGATCAAATTTTTCCGGTGATTCCGCGAGCACCTTCCGGATGGCGCCCGTAATCGCAAGGCGGTTGTCCGTGTCGACGTTGATCTTGCGAACCCCGTGCTTGATGCCGAGCTGGATTTCCTCGATGGGCACGCCCCATGTCGGCTTCAATTTGCCGCCATATTTGTTGATGATGTCCTGCAGGTACTGCTCGACCGACGAGCTTCCGTGCATCACCAAGTGTGTATTCGGCAGTTTCGCATGGATTTTCTTGATGGTCTCCATCGAGAGGACCGCGCCGTCCGGTTTCCGTGAAAACTTGTAGGCCCCGTGGCTCGTGCCGATCGCGACCGCGAGCGCGTCAACACCCGTTTCGGCGACGAATTGCGCCGCCTGGTCGGGATCGGTCAGCAGTTGGGAGTGATCGAGCTTGCCCTCGGCGCCGTGGCCATCCTCTTTCTCGCCCATGCCGGACTCCAACGAGCCCAGCACGCCGATCTCGCCCTCGACCGAAACCCCAACCATGTGCGCCATTTCAACGACCTTCTTCGTCACGGCCACGTTGTATTCATAGGGAGCGGGCGTTTTGCCGTCTTCCAACAGGGAGCCGTCCATCATGACCGACGTGAACCCGTTCATGATCGCGCTCTGACAGGTCGCAGGACTGTTGCCATGGTCAAGATGCATGGCGATCGGAATATTCGGATACAACTCCGCGGCCGCGAGCATCAGGTGGCGCAGGTAATTATCCTGAGAATAGGAGCGGGCGCCGCGAGAAGCCTGGATGATGACCGGCGAATTCGTTTCGCGGGCTGCCTCCATGATCGCCTGGATCTGCTCCATATTATTGACGTTGAACGCGGCGAGCCCGTAGCCGTTTTCAGCCGCATGGTCCAGCAGGACGCGCATCGGAACGAGTGGCATGTAAGTGTCCTCCGTTTGCTCGGTTCATTACTTCATAGAACTCGATTCCACGGCGGTCAATTGGAATCCACCGGCGCACAGGCGGATCAGGTTTCCCCCGATGGCGCGCGAGTGCGGCTGCTCTTGCATTCTTCTAGGCGCTTCCCTACGTTGCCGGAGCAGTTATTCCCAAACCACAGGAGCTACTATGTCTGAAATTATTCACATTGTTGGGCGGGAAATTCTCGACTCACGCGGCAATCCGACGATTGAAGTGGACGTCCACCTCGCCTCGGGCGTCAAAGGTCGTGCAGCCGTTCCCTCAGGCGCTTCAACCGGCGAACACGAGGCCATCGAGCTGCGTGACGGCGACAAGAAGCGTTATCTCGGCAAGGGAGTACAGAAGGCCGTTGCCAATGTAAACGGACCCATCCGCAAGGCCCTCGTCGGCCACGAAGTCACCGATCAGATCGGCATCGACCGCACCATGATCGAACTGGATGGAACGGAGAACAAATCGAAATTGGGGGCGAATGCGATCTTGGGGGTCTCTCTCGCCGCAGCCCATGCTGCCGCGAATGAACTCGACATGCCGCTCTACCGTTACATCGGCGGCACGAACGCGTGCGTCCTTCCAGTTCCGATGATGAATATTCTGAACGGTGGCGCCCACTCCGACGCGCCGATCGACATTCAGGAGTTCATGATCGTTCCTAAAGGCGCCAAGTCCTTTTCGGAAGGGCTTCGAATGGGCGCGGAGGTTTTCCACTCGTTGAAATCGGTTCTCAAAAAACTCGGGCTCAGCACCGCGGTTGGCGACGAAGGCGGATTTGCTCCCGCACTAAAGGGGAATGAGCACGCCATCGAGGTGATTCTGCAGGCAATCGAAAATGCCGGCTATAAGGCGGGCAAGGAAATCTTCCTCGCCCTCGACGTCGCCTCCAGCGAGTTTTACGACAAGGCCAAGAAAAAATACGTCTTCAAGAAGTCCGACAATTCATCCCGCTCGGCGGAGGAACTTGTCGAATACTGGGCCGCCTGGGTGAAGAAATACCCGATCATTAGCATCGAAGACGGTTGCGCAGAGGGCGATTGGGAAGGGTGGAAACTGCTCACCGACAAACTGGGCGCGACTTGCCAGCTCGTCGGTGATGACCTGTTCGTGACGAACACGAAGTTCCTGAAAAAGGGCATCGAGCTCGGTGTGGCCAACTCGATCCTCGTTAAGGTCAACCAGATCGGCAGCCTGACGGAAACGCTGGAAGCCGTGGAGATGGCCAAGCGGGCGAAGTACACAGCCGTGATCAGTCACCGCTCCGGCGAAACGGAAGATGCGACCATCGCCGATATTGCCGTGGCAACCAATGCCGGCCAGATCAAGACAGGCTCTTTGAGCCGCACGGACCGCATTTGCAAGTACAATCAGCTTCTCCGCATCGAGGAGATGCTCGGCAAGTCGGCGCGCTACGGAATTTGAACGACACGAGAGCGTTCACCAGCGCCGGAGTGCAAGGCGCGTCGGCCGGGCGATAAATCTCTGTCGGTGAGGTCGTAACCGATCGGTCCTCATGCCCGTCGGGTGCGGTTGTTCTTGAAAATCGGCGATAGGGTCTGGCAACCGTTGCCCTTAGAACAATCTGGCTGGGAGGAGTAGATCGATATCGGCTCAATCCCGCTACTGCGAGCCGGAGCTTTCGGCTGTCCAAAGGTCAGTGAGCTAATCGTACGGGACGGCGACGCGGCCCCCACGTGCCGGGGGCCGCCTCAAAAACGCCCGGAATCCGCGCCCCGCACTGGCGGCACGTGCCCTGCTCCGACAAGGACCAGCGTGTGATTCGATACCAATCTCTGCCGATCACGACGGAGCCGCAATCGGGACAGTATGTGCTCCCCCCGGCTTCGTCGTGCACATTTCCCGTGTACACATAGCGCAGTCCGTTGTTTATCGCGATGCGTCGGGCGCGGCTCAAGGTCTCAGGCGGGGTTGGCGGAACATCGAGCATCTTGTAATCGGGATGAAACGCCGTGAAATGATGCGGAACATCGGGTCCCAGTTCGCGATAGACCCACTTCGTCATCTCGTCGATTTCTTCATCGGAATCATTCGCCCCGGGGATCAACAAAGTCGTAATTTCGAACCAAACCGAGGTCTCGCGTTTCAGGTAAATGAGCGTTTCGAGAATATTGTCGAGACGGGCACCGCAAATCTTTTGATAGAACTCATCGGTGAACCCCTTCAAATCAACGTTGGCGGCGTCCATATGGGCGTAAAATTCGCGTCGCGGGGCGTCGCACATGTAGCCTGCCGTCACGGCAACCGTTTTCACTCCCCTGGCGTGGCAAGCCTTGGCTACATCGATCGCATACTCCAAAAAAATGACGGGATCATTGTAGGTGAAGGCGACGCTCGGGCATCCGAGCCGGACGGCCGCCTCAGCGATCTGATCGGGAGTCGCCTCGTCGGCCAAGGTGTCCATCTCTCGCGATTTGCTGATGTCCCAATTCTGGCAAAACCGGCAGGCGAGGTTGCAGCCGGCCGTTCCGAACGAAAGAACAGAGGTGCCCGGCAAAAAGTGGTTCAGCGGTTTCTTCTCAATCGGGTCCACGCAAAAACCGCTGGACCGGCCATAGGTGGTCAGCACGACCTCGCCCCCGACGTTCATTCTGACAAAACAAGCGCCTCTTTGGCCTTCCGCCAACCGGCAATGGTTGGGGCAGACATTGCATTGAACGCGGCCGTTGGGTAAGACCTCCCAGTAGCGCGTCGGCCAAACCTTCGGAACGTGCATCTTCACCAATCATTAGCTTACATCAAGTCAACCTCGCTGTCAGGTTTGACAATTTTGTAAACAGGCAACAGAGTAGGTATAGACCCTTTTGATATGATCCAGCACAGCACCATTCGGAAGGCGGCTGTTGCAGGAACCTTCTACCCGGAAGATGGCGCCGAATTACACTACGCAGTTCGGCGATACCTCGACCACGGTTTCGGATCCGACCATCCGCCGAAGGCCGTCATCGCGCCGCATGCGGGATACATGTATTCGGGTCCAGTCGCAGGCTCCGCCTTCCGTGCGTGGAGCGAGCTGAAAGGACACGCTGAGCGCGTGGTTCTGATCGGACCGTCCCACCGCGTCGCTTTTGATGGTGTTGCCCTCCCCTCGGCGCATTTTTTTGCCACGCCCCTCGGCCTCCTACCGGTGGATTCGGCCGTTTGCGAAATGATTCAGCAAAAGCCCTACGTATCCGTGCACGACGGCGCTCATCGATATGAACATTCGCTCGAGACGCACCTGCCTTTCCTTCAGGAAACCGTGGGAGATGTGCCCATCGTGCCGGTGGTGGTGGGCGATGCCTCGGCGCTGGATATTGCGGAACTAATTGAATCGCTGTGGGATATGCCGGGCACATTTTTTTCCATCAGCTCAGACCTCAGCCATTACCTACCGTATGCCGAGGCGCGTCGGGTCGACGCAGAAACCAGCCGGGCGATTGAAAACTGTGATGTTCATGGGATTGGACCCGACCGGGCCTGCGGTTGGCTCCCGATCCTCGGGCTGCTACACGTCGCGGCTAGGCGAAAAGTAAAGATCCGTACGCTGGACCTCCGAAATTCCGGCGATACGGCAGGCGACCGCGGCCGCGTTGTGGGCTACGGGGCCTATGCCGTTGGATGAGGCATCGAAGCATCGGCTCCGAGAAATCGCCGCTGCTTCCATTCGCGAAGGATTTTCGACGCGTCACCCATTGGTTCTCGACATCCGGATGGAGCCGGACGCTCTGCAGATGCCTGGGGCTTCGTTCGTTACGTTGAAGTTGAATTCCGCGCTCCGCGGCTGCATCGGCTCGCTGGAACCGACCCGCCCGCTTGCCGAGGACGTCAGCCGAAACGCCTACGCAGCCGCCTTTGAGGACCCGCGATTCCGACCGCTTCAACCCTTGGAGTTCGACCAGATCCAGTTGTCCATATCGGTCCTCGGAGCGCGGGAGCCGTTGGCCTGCCGAACCGAACCCGAGCTCCTTGCAGCGTTGCGGCCTGGACGCGATGGCCTGATTTTGGAGCGAAGCGGGCGCCGCGCGACGTTTCTGCCCTCTGTTTGGCAAGATCTGCCCGACCCCGCGGAGTTTGTGCGCCACCTCAAACGAAAAGCGGGACTGCCCCTTGATTTCTGGGACTCGTCGCTCCGCTTTTGGCGGTATGAGACAGAATCCTTCTGAAAACGACCGGTTGTCTTTTCGCGCCGGCGACGTGACAACGTTCGACCCGATACCGTTTTTAGTCCCGCCGCTGGCCTGGCCGACCCGCTCCCGATGCCTGTTCAGCCATCCTGAACGCTACGTGGCCCGCACTCGTGCCAACCCTCTCTATGGAATGCCTGGGTGGACACGCGACTGCGGGCGCCGGTTCCATCGCGGAGTGGATATTGCGCCGGTTCGGATGGAACCCTCCGGTGAAAATGTCACGGTGATGTACTCCGACTGCCATACCGGCCGGGAGTATCCCTTTGAGGAAGACGGTTGGATTCCGGTCGACGAGGTGTATGCCGTTGTGGAGGGTGAGGTTGTCGAAGCCAACCCCAATCCTGAAGCGTCGGACCTCGGTGTGTATGTCGCGATCCGCCACCGGGTTGGCGACTGTTTGTTCTACACGCTATATGCGCATCTCGCGGATTTGACAGTCACGGCGGGCCAAAGGCTCCGCACTGGTACGCTGCTAGGACCCATGGGGCAGACGAGCAGGAGTGAAGACGCCCGACGCTGGATGGCCGTCTCGCCCCACCTCCACTTTGAAGTCCTGTCCGAAACAGGGCGTGCCTACGACCCCCTTGAATTCCTACGAAAAGGCCTAGCGCTCGAAAGGGAGCAACCTTCTTGACCCGCCGAGCTCCCGCTGCTCTAGACGATGACTGCTTTCGGCGGAATCAATTCTCAAAACGGAAAGCCATGATCCGTTGAGATTATTGTCGTCAAGTCCTTGCCGTGCCGAATGGTGGGCCCGACAGGACTTGAACCTGTAACCAAGGGATTATGAGTCCCCTGCTCTGACCAGTTGAGCTACGGGCCCGAGATATAGACCTACCGGCAGGAACGCCTCGAAAAACGGGGCTCATCTATAAGCGAGACGCACACCGGCTGACAACGGCAAACCCATGGCCTTCGCTCGACATCAACCCACCGGCCCGGCTGCCATTTCCGATAGCAGGATCCGTTGGGGCGCTCGACGATCGTCCAATGCCCTGGAACATACACCCGCGCCGGAACCGCTCCATATCGCGCCTGGTATCTGCAGGTCGAACCGATCCGCGCGTCCCTGCCCGTGCCCACAAACCAGATTTCCTGGGAGTGGGCCTGAATCGACAGGCAGGCCCCCAGAAGCAATACCAACTGCATTTTTTTCATGGTTGAGCCTCCTTATCACTTGTCGGACGATGCTTGCGAACCCGATATTCAATGGTTGATAAAGGTTTCATGACTGCGATACAGCCAGATCTTCAGGCCGCCATCCTTTGCGACGACGTGCGCCAGGAGAGGAACGGAAAATTTATTCTCATAGGCCTCTTCGACGCCATCATGGTCTCCAGCCTTCCGACCCGCTATCCCCGCCTCTTCATGGTCACTCGGTGGTGCAGCGGGATGGGGACCTTTCAACAACGTACCCGAATTCTCAAACCGGATGAAGTCAGCGTGTTAGTCGAGGGCCAGAACATCCCCGTCAATCTTCCCAATTCGGAGGCTACCGCGACCAACGTCGAAATTTTCCTCAATGTCGAGTTCCAGCAGGAAGGGGTTCACTGGGTGGAAATCCTGCTGGATGGCGACCTGAAAATCCGCTATCCGCTCAGGGTTGGCATCGCGAAGGGAGCCCCCCAGTTTCCCTGAACTCGGGGCTCATAACGGCTCAGCCGAGCAACTCGCCCTCCCCTATCCGCATTCGCGAGAACCAAAAACTAGTTATCTGAAAAAGTGAAAGGTCGGCGCCCCGCAAATGCCTTCCTTCATCCAGAGCAGAACAGTTTCGGGTCACGCCTCCTGCTCGATCAGGCGAATGGTTCGAGGCTTCGTCGCTTCGCGAATGAGAGCGTCCGATTGCTCGAGGTGCTTCCGCAACGCCGCCAAGGTCGCTTTGAATTCTTCCGCCGACGAGACGGCCTTGATCGATCCGTCGACAACTTGTTGAATGTGAAGGACCTGTTGGATGTCTTTTTCAAGCTGCATGATTTTGTCAAGCTGGGCCGCAATGGCCGATGAAGCCTTGCTGAGGCCCTCCACATGTTGAGTCAGGGCCGTTTTTAGCTGATCACGGGCCGATGATTCCGTTTTCTCCATCTGCTGAATGTGGGCGGACAACGCCTCGTGAATCTTGGCAGCGGCCTGTTCGATGGATTTCGCCGCCTGTTCCAGATGTTGAACCGCCGATTTCTCGGCGGCCGTCCACTTCTCCACCGCCTGTTGCTGTGAGGCGAGAAAGTTCTTATGCAAGCCTTCTAGCGCCTCACCCGCCTTCTTGAGAGATTGTTCAATCGCGGCCGCCTGGGCTGCCGCAAATTTTTCCGGGTTCGGTACGTGAGCCTTGAACGCCGAATCGATCGCGCCCGCTAGTTCAGCGCCGAGTTCTTTGGCAGACACGCCCGAAGCACCTCTCCCAGCTTGCGATCCAAGTCGAATTAGAAGGAGAAGAAGGAAAATGGCGCTGGCCACCGAAGCGATTGCTGACACAAGGGATAGATCCATGGGTCACCTCACATTCGTATGTTTCGCGGTCGGCCCTCGAAATGATGTCCGAAATGTAGTAGATGATTGGCATTCATGTCAAAATGGATTCCTTATTTTGCGATCGCATGTGTGGCGATCTGCACCTCGTGCCTGCCCGCATCGCAGACCCGTCTGCCCGAGACCGAACGTTTGGGCAAACCTCCCAAGACTCGGGCAGTCAGAGACCTGCCCTCATGGACCACGATTCCCGGCGGCAGGGCGGTCCTCGGCAGCCGGGAATCAGGGGCGCCGGAACCACGCGAGGTGCTCATCCCTTCTTTCTGGATGAGCCGAACGGAGATCACGACGGCTCAATTCGCCTCTTTCCTCAACGACACTGGACGCGCCTTCCTTTCGCCCCAATTTGCGGGTCGGCCCGGCCGTCTTGCGCCATTGGCGGCTCGCGAGCCGGTGGCCCATGTCTCCTATGACGACGCAGTCGCCTACTGCGAATGGCTTTCGCAGAAGCTTGACGCGGATGTTCGCCTGCCCACACCCGATGAGTGGGAATACGCCGCGCGCGGAGGGCTTCATGCTGCACCGTACCCATGGGGCTGGACTCCGCCGGAAAATCGGGCGGCATTCAATCTCAACCGCATGCGACCAATCGCTTGCTATCCGCCCAACCCATTTCGACTCTATGACATGGCAGGTAATGTGGCTGAATGGTGCCTATCGCCGTCGGACAGCGACGAAGCGACTATCTGTGGCGGAAGCTGGAGCGAACGTTCGGAAGCGATGTTGCGGGTTTGGCGCCGCACGCAAATCCTCAAAACCTATCGCAACGCTGATGTAGGATTTCGCGTCATTGCGCGTCCGCGCCCAAGCTCGCCTCGCTGACCACCGGATTGCACAAACGCCCAACCCGCTCGATCTCGATCTCAATAATGTCGCCAGGGCGAAGCAATTTCGGCGGTTTTCTTGCAAATCCGACACCCGATGGAGTGCCCGTCGCGATCACGTCACCGGGGTGCAGCGTCATTGTACTCGTGATGAATTCGATCAGGTCGGCCACGCTAAAGATCATCGACCGCGTTGTGCCCGACTGGAGCGGTTCCCCGTTGAGTCGCGATGAAATGGACAGATTCTGCGGGTCGGGCACCTCGTCCGCCGTAACCAGCCATGGACCGATCGGACAGAACGTGTCGAAACTCTTGCCGCGAAACCACTGTCCTCCTTCGCGCTGGGCACGCCGCTCGGTGACATCATTGACCACCAGGTAACCTGCCACAACCGCCATCGCCTCAGAACACCTCACCGCTCGCGCCGTTTTGCCAATCACGACGCCAAGCTCGGCCTCCGCATCCACTTCGTTCCAGCCGGCAGGGATACGGATCGGATCCGCCGGGCCGATCATCGAGGTAGGGGCCTTGGAAAACAGGACCGGCTCCGTGGGGGGCGTTCCATCGAACTCCAGGGCGTGATCGGCGTAGTTTTTGCCCACGCAAATGAGATTCGCGGGCCGCGCGATTGGCGGCCCGAGGCGAACTCCCACCGCGGGTATTCTTTTCTGCTGTTTTTCAGCGAGCAAGCCGCGAAGCCGATCGAGACCCCAGCACGAAAAAAAGTGAGCGTCGTAGTCGGAGATATCGAACGCCATCCCGCGCACATCCACAATTTCCGGCTCTCCGCGATCCTCAACCCAAATGCCTGGCCTCTCCTCCCCTGGCGGGCCGAAGCGCACCAATTTCATGGTTCAACCTTCCTTTCGCCTTGTTTCCGATAAGCGGCTACGTCCGCCGGCGGTTGGGATGTGGCTGCTCCTTCGGGCCCGAGCGCGGACCGATCGAACCCCGCGGCAGCGAGGACTTCATCCGCCGTCTTGAAATGGCATTTCGCGACATCCAGTAGGATTTGGGGCCCATGTTTGCGCACAAGAGTCTCGGCGGCTTCGCGAACCTTGGCGGAGGCGCCCTTCGGCATCGCGACGCCGTAGGTCTCGGACAGTTTCCGCAAGGTCCGAATAAATTCTGCCCGCGCTAGAATGGATGCAGCCGCTACGGCCGGATCGCTCTCCGCGCGATGGCGCTGCTCCAGCCGGATCTCCCGCCCCTTCTGCAGCAGCGCCCGCTCGATCTGCTCCTTCGGCCCAAACTGGTCGGAAACCGCCCGCCGGACTGTCGGCACCTTCTCCAGAGCATTCTCTATCGAGCGGGCATGCCCCCAAGCCAGGATTCGGTTGACGCTCCGCATCTTCTGGTACAGGCGATTGTAAGCGCGTGGTCCGATGGTGACCACGGCATAGCGGCCGTCGAGCAGGTCGCGAATGGATTTGGCCAAATCCTCAGCCACTCGGTCGCTCTTGATTTGCTTGCTGTCCCTTACATTCAGCTTCTGGAAGGCCTTCGCCAGCTTGCCGTCAACATAGGCAGCGGCGATCACCAGCGGCCCGAAAAAATCGCCTTTTCCGCTTTCGTCAACGCCGAGGTGCTGCTCGAACATTTCCGGCGCATAGACGTGTTCGTAGCCCAGGCGAGCCTCTTTCAAGACCTCCGGCTCAAGCGTGAAGAGAACCCAGTCCTCAGCACCCTTCCCCTGCACGACGCATTTTCCGCTGGTGTACAGCGAAATGTTGCAATCCCGACCTTCCACCGAAATCCGTGTGTGCGGGGTTTCCCGCAGGCGGTACGGGCCGGACTCCAACAGCTTGATCAGCCGATCCTGCTGCTCGCGGTTCAGCGGAATCGTGAATGAGGTCTTGTTTGGCATGCGTGGAAGCTATCAAACGGCGGCAATGTTCATCAACCCGTGGACAGATCAGACCGAGAGGGAATTTTCCGTTTTCGGATCCCAAAACTCGACGTATTCTCTGCCTCCATGACGACCCAACTGCCCGGCACTGCTCGGAAAATCTACCGCGTCGTCGAACTGACCCGCCTCATCCGGGCGATTCTGGAAGAGACGATCGGCTCTGTCTGGGTGGAGGGCGAAGTGTCTGGCGCCCGCGCCTACCCTTCAGGCCACGTGTATTTCGACCTCAAGGATGAGCACGCCGTTCTCAAGGTGGTCCTCTTTCGCGCTCCCGCCGAATATCGCGCGTTGATCAATGACGGAGCCCGCGTCCGCATTTATGGCGAAATCTCCGTGTACGAGCAGCGCGGACAGTATCAGATGATCGCCCGGCGCGTTGAGGATGCGGGCGAGGGCGACTTGATGCGCCGCTTCGAGGAACTAAAAAAGAAACTGGAGGCCGAGGGCCTCTTCGACGCATCCCGCAAGCGTAGTCTCCCGCTGCTGCCCCGAACAATCGGCATCGTCACATCGACCTCGGGCGCGGTGATTCGCGACATTCTGAATATCCTCAATCGTCGATATCCCGATCGCCGAATCTTGATCGCGCCGACGCGCGTCCAGGGCGCCGGCGCAGCCTCGGAGATCGCGGCCGCCCTCGATCTTCTTAACGAGCACGGAGAGGCGGATGTCATCATCGTCGCCCGCGGCGGTGGCAGCATGGAGGATTTGTGGGCCTTCAACGAGGAGGTCGTCGCTCGCGCGGTGGCCCGTTCGAGAATACCGGTCATCTCCGCCGTCGGTCACGAAACCGACTTCACCATCTGTGATTTCTGCGCGGATCTTCGGGCACCGACTCCTTCTGCGGCGGCGGAACTTGTCGTCCGGCCAAAAGCCGACTTTCAGCAGGAGTTGCGGACCCGGAGGAGGCGACTGACCCACGCGCTTCAGCGCCAGGCCCTCCTTCTGCGCAACCGATTTCTGCGGGCGTCTCGCAGTTACGTCTTTCGGGAACCGGCCAACCTGCTGGCCCGGCACCGGGAGAGGATTGCCCGCTCGCGCGACCGACTGGGCCGCCTGCTCGAGGCCGCCGGCATCAGCCGCCGTCAGCGCGTCGACGAGATGAACATGCGGTCGCTCCGCGCCGTTGAAGTCGCGCTCCAGCGCCTTCGCCGCCGACACGACCGCGCGTCAGAAAAACTTAGCGCTCTAGATCCCCATGCGGTCCTCACGCGCGGTTATAGCATCACCTTCGGGCCCGATGGCAAACCCCTACTCGACGCCTCGACAGTTGCGCCCGGGGAACGAATCCGCTCGAAACTTTCTCACGGAGAAATTTGGTCCAACGTTTCATCTATCTTTTCGGAGCAAAAATGATTGATTCCAACGGAAAGCCATTTGCGGAGCCCCCGGATTTCGAAACCGCGCTGGCGCGGCTGGAAGCCATCGTCCGGGAAATGGAAAGCGGCTCGCTGAGCCTGGACCGAATGATGGCCTGTTTTGAGGAAGGCATGCGCCTGGCCGCCTGGTGCGACAAAAAACTGAATGAGGTTGAAAAGAAGATCGAAATCCTCGTGAAGGAAGCCGGGACCCTCCGGACCGAGCCGTTTGACATCCGGCCGGACGCAAACGGTACGGGGAGCTGAACATTCCGAGCACAACAGTGTCTACCGTCACGGAAGGATTTATGAAGACACTTCGATCACCCATCCTAGGGATCCTGCTGAACGTAGCGCTGTTGGCGCCGACTTCATACCCGGCCGTATCGCCGGGCGCCGCCAAGGCGCTGAGCACGGCCGTGGCCGACATTGTGGAGCGGGTCATGCCCGCCGTGGTTGTTGTGCGTACAGAGGCCACCCGATACCGAATCGCCCAGGATTGGTTTTTTGGCCGCCTTTATCGGATTCCGGAACGGCTCGCCGGTCTGGGATCCGGCGTCATCATCACAAAGGACGGCTACATCCTGACTAACCGGCATGTGATCGACGGGGCCTCTCAGATCGAAGTGGTCCTGCACGATGGCAGCAAATATCCCGCGCGCCTGATCGGCGAAGATCCCCAGACGGACCTCGCCGTGCTCCATATCGAGGATGAAAAGCGCAAAGAATTTCCTTATCTCGAAGCGGGCGATTCGGACGCCCTGCGCGTCGGTGAGTTCGTGCTGGCGATCGGCTCGCCATTCAGCCTTCGCAGCAGCGTGACCATCGGCATCGTCAGCCAGAAAGGGCGCTCCATCGGCGCGCTGCCCTATGAGGATTTCATCCAGACGGACGCTGCCGTCAATCGCGGCAATAGCGGTGGGCCGCTCGTCGATTTTGACGGCAAATGGGTCGGCATCAACACGATGATCCAGACCGCCGGCTTTTCAGAAGGCAATATCGGGATCAGTTTCGCCATTCCCTCGAAGCTTGCGATGAACGTCGCGAACGCCATCATCAAGGAAGGTCGCTGGAGCCGCCCATGGATCGGCATTTTCATGGATGAATCCGAAGGATCCGTCCTGATCAGCCGCGTCCTGCCTCAGAGTCCGGCAGCGCGAGCCGGGCTTCGGGAGGGCGACATCATCCTCGGAGTCGACAACCTCGAGGCTCGCGAAGCCCGCGACGTACAACGCGCCATCCTGAACCGAAAGGCCGGGGATGCTGTTAAGTTGCGAATTCGGCGGGATAAAAAGACATTCGAGGTGGAGGTCACCACCGAATCGATGCCGGCGCCTCCTTTCCTCTTTTCCGAAGAATAATTGCGATGGCGCGCATCCGCCTCGACCAGCTCGTGTTGGCGCGCGGTTTGGCGGAAAGCCGTGAAAAGGCGCAACGCCTCATCCTCGGCGGCAAGATCCTCTCAAATGGCCGTCCCCTGACAAAGCCTGGACAGTCAATCGATGACAGTGCAGATCTGCGACTGCTTGAACCCGAGCGATATGTCAGCCGCGGGGGCGAAAAGCTGGAGGCTGCGCTGAACTATTGGAAGATCGACCTTCGGGGAGCGATTTGCGTTGACATCGGCGCCTCCACTGGAGGCTTCACCGATTGCATGCTGCAACACGGCGCCATTCGAGTCTATGCAGTGGACGTAGGCCGCGCCCTGCTCCACCCCCGCCTTGCGGCCGATCCTCGCGTCGTTGTGATGGATGAAGTCAATGCCCGATATTTGACGCCGGACATGATTCCCGAGTCGCCCGCCTTCGTTGCCATCGATGCGTCCTTCATCTCGCTGACAATTCTGTTGCCGCCTGTCCGCCGTCTGCTGGGGTCCGGCGCGCGAATGGTGACGTTGATCAAGCCGCAGTTTGAAGTCGGGCGCGCCGAGGTTGGCCGCGGCGGGGTTGTTCGAAGCCCGTCAGCGCGACAGCGGGCCATCGAGCGGGTCCGAGCGGCAGGCGAACAGGCCGGCCTCCGCTGGGAGGGCGTTATCGAGTCGCCTTTGCTCGGGCCGGCTGGTAATAAGGAGTTCCTTGCCTACTGGACCGTGCCATGAAACGGATCGGCGTCATCGCCAATAACGCAAAACCCGAAGCGGCTTCGGCGCTCGAACGCCTCGCCGGCAAGGCGGCCTCCCTGGGACTCGAGGTCGTCGCGCTGCGAGAATCGGCGCGCCTGCTGCCCGGTTGCCGACAGGCGAATCAGCGAGAGTTTCCCAAACGCATCGACGCCCTGATCGCGCTCGGGGGCGACGGAACCATGCTTCGCGCGGCCCGCGCGATTGGCGACCATGACGTGCCGATCCTCGGTGTGAATCTGGGTGCGCTCGGCTTTCTGACGAGTGTCAACGCCGCGGAAATCGAACGAGCGCTAGAACACCTGGCGCAGGAATCGTTCGATATCTCCACGCGGTCCCTGCTCGATTGCGCCGTCTCGCGTGCCGCAGGCCGCGCCCGACGCTTTACCGCCCTCAACGACCTCGTCCTCGGTTGGGGCCGCTCCTCCCGTATCATCACTATTGATGCCGACATGGGTGGCGACCACATCGCCTCCTACCGATGCGACGGCTTAATCGTGTCGACGCCCACGGGTTCCACCGGCCATTCGCTATCGGCCGGCGGACCGATCGTCCACCCGGACGCCAAGGTTTTGCTGTTGAATGTGATCTGCCCCCATACCTTGAGTGCTCGCCCGATTGTGCTGCCGGACACGGCGCAGATCACCCTGATTGTACGCTCCGCGGCGCGGCCGTTGTTATTGTCGGTGGACGGTCAGGAGGAGATGAGCATTCGAGAAGGCGACCGGATCACCATCCGACGTAGTGAACGGAATGTTCGCTTTATTCGGCTGCCCGAAACCAGCTACTTCGGGGTGCTTCGCCAAAAACTGCACTGGCGCGGTTCGAGCGTCTAGCCGTCAAGATTGGCGGCCCGCTCTTTGGCCTGTTCATAAACCTGGCGTACGGACACACCGCCACTTTCGGCCAGCCGAATGCAGTCGTCCATTTCCGGCGATTTGACGACATCGCGGCCCCGCCACGTGCCCACCTTGATTCGGACGTCACCGAACTCGGTCCGCACGACCTCCACGCGTCTATCCAACACCGTGCGCCGCATCCAGGCTTCACGGACTCCGAAAGTGGTTGTTTCTCGGAAAAGCAGGTCCAACATCTTTTCGCGGTTTTCCGGTCGGCACAGGATTGTCAACTCGACGGCAGGCCGCTGTTTCTTCATGAAGATGGGCGCGATGTACGCGTCGAGCGCCCCCTCCGCGAGCGCTCGCTGCACAAAGGCCCCCAGGAGCTCGGGCGTTGAATCGTCGACATTAGTCCGAAGCTCCAGAATCAGGTCCGACCCCGCGTTACCGGTTGTCGCGCGTTCATCGGTCGAACTGTCTGTCTCGAGAAGGGTCGCGCGCAGCAGGTTGGGCCGCCCGACGAGGTCGCGGTGGCCTAACCCGTAGCCAACCCCAATCACTTGAAACCCGGCCGGCGACTCGCTTTCCGAACGCCACTCCGCTAACAGCGCGGCGCCCGTTGGCGTCACCAATTCCCACGGCAGATCGACGTATTCGACCCGAAATCCGCGCAGCAGCTCCATCGTGGCGGGGGCAGGGTTGGGCAAGACGCCGTGCGCGCATTGAACCGTGCCCGTTCCCAGCGGAAGGGGGCCCACCACGACACTCTCAACCGAAAGCATGTGAAGAGCGAGGCAGCTTCCGACGATGTCGACGATGGAATCCACCGCGCCGATTTCATGAAAATGAATGCGGTCGATCGTGGTGCCATGGATGCGCGCCTCGACCTCGCCGAGCCGCCGAAACACGCGGCAGGCGCGCTCCTTTACGGCTTTTGGCAGGTCTGCGGAGACAATCAACGCCTCAATCTCGGCAATTCCTCGGTGCGGCGGATGTTCGTGATCATGGGGGGACGCCTCATCATGAGCGTGGTGCTTTGCCTCCTCACCGACGTGGATGTGGAGCCGCTTGCCAGCGATACCTGCGGAAATTCCCGACTCGACATGCACATCCACCGGCCCCAGTCCAAGTGTCGATAGACGGCGCGACAATTCGTCCCCTGACACGCCGAGGTCCATCAGAGCGGCCAGAATCATGTCTCCGCTGGCGCCGCCGACGCTGTCGAATACGATAACTTTCACCGAGGCTCTCCAAGTCGGTTGATGCGCGCCGCTGCGACGCCCGCGCCAAATCCGTTATCCACGTTCACCACGGTCACTCCCGGTGCGCACGAGTTCAGCATGGCCAGGAGGGCGGCTAACCCACCGAAGTTTGCGCCATATCCAACACTTGTCGGCACGGCGATGATCGGGCAGGCAACCAACCCGCCTACCACGGAGGGCAGAGCGCCCTCCATGCCCGCCACGACGACAAGGGCGCGCTGCGCGCGCAGCAGCGGGAGCCGATTCACGAGCCGGTGCAGGCCGGCCACTCCGACATCAAATATTCTCGTGACGCGGGCGCCCAGCCATTCGGCGGTCAGCGCCGCCTCCTCCGCCACCGGCAGGTCCGCCGTCCCCGCGCTGACTACACCCACGGCACCGACCCCCTGGGGCCTCGGCTCTCGTTCAAACGTCAGCGCGCGCGCGACGGTGTGGTAAACGACCTCCGGCAGCCTCTCCCGCACAGCCGCCGCCACCTCCGGGGTAGCTCGCGTCGCCAACACGCGTTGGCCTGCCGCCGCGAGGCTAGACATGATCTCCACAATCTGTTCTGGCGTCTTGCCGGGGCAAAAGACCACCTCGGGCATATCGGTACGCCGCACCCGATCAAGGTCAACGCGGGCGTATTCCCGGTTTTGTTCCGCCGGAGCGGTCAGCCACTGAGCCGCCTGATCCGGAGAGGCGCGACCGTCGGCAACCTGCCGGAGGATCTCGAGAATTTCTTCTTGCAACATGTGAATTCGCTCCATCCCGCGCCGAGGCGGCCTTTGCTCACTGAGCGGCCCCCATCTCAATGGGCCGGGGCTCGGACAGCTCGCGCCAGATGGCCTGAAATTCGGGCAAATCGCGGATGGTGTCAAAGTCATGATCCATCAGATACCGCCTTGCCTCGACCGGCGAACATCTCAGGATGCCGCGGCGGATCATTTCAAAGGCCTCCGCGTAGTTTCCGTCCACCACATGGGTGCTGGCCACGCTGAAATACGGTTCCGCCCGTTCAGGATTCCGTGCGATGAGATGCAGGAAATGACGACGCGCCTCCTCGACGCGGCCCAAGCGAAACAGAGCGACACCGAGGTTGTTTCTCGCGCTGGGGTTGTCCGGCATGCGTTCCACTGCGATCGCGAGGTGCTCGGCGGCCTGGTCATACTCGCCGCGGAGGATATACAGGAGGCCGAGGTTAATGTGGGTTACAGATATTTCCGGACGGAGCTCAATGGCGCTCAGCAGCAGGTCCTCCGCGCGATCCAGCTCGCCCTTCTGCATATGGGCGATCGCCAGGTTGACAAAAGCATCCACGTTGAATGGATCGGCCCGCATCGCGCGTTCGAGGATGAGGATCGCCTGATCGAACTGGCCGCGCTGGAGATAAAGCGCACCGAGCATTCGCAGTGCCGTATTCATCTCAGGCCATTGCGCAAGGGCGGACCGGATTCTCGCCTCGGCAGCGTCCCATTCTTTGTTGACCATCAACCGGTTTGCTTCCCGAAGAAGCCCCATAATTTCGGCCATGCGCTGGGGCGGCAGGTCCGGCGGAGCATTCGTCGGCGGTCGATCAAGCTGAAAGCCGGAATCCGTGGCCGGCGCAGCGGGAATCGAAGCGAGCTGCGGCCGAGGCGGCCGAAAGTCCAAATCGGTCGGGTCGACATCAGTGTCCTCCCCTTCTCCGTCTTTTTCCCCGGGGAGGAAGAGAAGCGAGGCCGCAGCCAGCAGCAGAACCATCAGGGCGATCGAATACACGATGCGGCGACGCGTGATCGCCCGCGCCTCGCCCGGAAGGATTTCAGGAGCGGGCAGGGTCGCCGGCGGTTCGTTGGGCTTCGCCGGTGGCTTGGCGTAAAAATCGCGATACTCATCCATGCGCAGCGCGGAATCCAAAATACCCCAGCCAATGCCGGTCACCAAGCCCGACCGTTTTCACATTTCGAGGAAATTCTTCAAAATGCGCTTTCCATCCTGCGTAAGAATGGACTCCGGATGAAATTGCACGCCGTGAACCGGCCATTCGGAGTGCTGCAAACCCATGATTTCGCCCTCAGCCGTTTCCGCCGTAATTTTGAGGCATGGCGGCAGCGTGGCCCGCTCCACCAGCAGCGAATGGTACCGAATGGCATCGAACGGGGAAGGCATGCCTCTCAATACCGACTCGCCGCGATGCAAAATCGGCGAGGTTTTTCCGTGCATCAGCCGATCAGCTCGCACAACCCGGCCTCCGAACACCTGCCCCATGCACTGATGGCCGAGGCAGACGCCGAGGATAGGTAGCCGCGGCCCGAAGTGAGCGATCACATCGCAGGAAACCCCGGCCTCTGTCGGTGAGCAGGGGCCGGGGCTGATGACGATACGCTCGGGCTTCAAGGCCTCAATTTCGGGGATCGTGATTTGATCATTCCGCACGATCCGCATCTCCGCCCCGAGTTCGCCGAAATACTGGACGAGGTTGAAGGTGAACGAATCGTAGTTGTCGATGACGAGGATCATCCCGAATTCCTCCGCGCGCGGGCCGACTCAAACCGCCGTGACAGCGCGAGCGCAGCGAGCATGCCGCGCGCCTTGTTGCAGGTTTCCTCATATTCGCGGTCCGGGTCCGAATCGGCGACGATGCCGGCCCCCGCCTGGACATGCGCACGGCGCCCATCAAGAAGGGCTGTCCGGATCGTGATGCACGAATCGAGGTTTCCCGAGTAACCGAAATAGCCGATCGCCCCCGCATAGGGGCCGCGGCGGTCCGGCTCGAGTTCCCCGATAATTTCCATGGCGCGAATCTTGGGCGCTCCGCTCACCGTACCCGCGGGAAAGGTTGCGCGCATCAGGTCAAACGAGTCGCGGGACGGATCCAGATCCCCTACGACATCCGAAACGATGTGCATCACATGGCTGTACTTTTCGATCACCATCAGTTCCGGCACGCGAACCGTTCCAAATCGGCAGACGCGCCCGAGGTCATTCCTCCCCAGGTCCACGAGCATGATATGTTCCGCCCTCTCCTTGGGGTCGGCCAGCAACTCACGAGCCAGCCGTTCGTCCTCGGCCGCATCGGCGCCGCGCGGCCGCGTGCCGGCGATCGGCCGAACCTCCACGCGCCCGCCCTCGTTGCGCACATGAATCTCCGGCGAGGAGCCGACGACCGCTCGATCTCCGAATTCGAGGCAGTACAGGTACGGCGATGGGTTGATGCAGCGGATCGCCCGATAGACGTCGAGAGGATCCCCGCTGTAGTCCACCTCGAAGCGCTGGGATAGCACCACCTGAATGATATCTCCGGCCCGAATATAGTCCTTGGCTTTTAGGACGGCCGCTCGGAACTCATCGGCGGTCATGTTGGACGACGCAGGTAGCGGCGGCGGCCGCTCCCGCACGTCGAGCAACTGATGCGGCAACGGCTCCGCCAACGCTGCCGCGAGATCGTCGAGGCGCCGCACGGCAGCCTCATACGCCGCGCCCGCATCGCCCTCGATGTGGGCGTTGGCCACCAATTGGATCGTGTGCCGGCAGTGGTCGAAGACGACCAGAAGGTCCGTCAAGGCCATCATCACATCCGGCCAGTCCAACGCAACGCGCGGCGCCAGCTTCACGCGCGGTTCAAACCGCGATATGGCATCATATCCGATATATCCCACCGCTCCCCCGAAAAAACGAGGAAGCGCCGGATCCGGAACCGGACGATACCGGCTCATCAACTCGCGCAAGGCCGTCAACGGGTCAGGCGCGAAGACCGACTCGACGCGGCCGTCCGCAAACCGCGTCACGCATCGGTCGCCGCGGGCCTCGAAGATCGCGTGCGGCGCTCCTCCCAGAAAGGAATATCGCGCGATATGCTCTCCGCCCTCCACGCTCTCCAGCAAGAAAGTCTGGCCCGACCCTCCGCGCGATCGAACGAGCCGACGCAGTTTTTCATACGCGGAGACGGGCGTTTCCTGGTCCGCCAGAACCTCCCTCCAGACGGGGACGAGATTTCCTCGCGTTGCCTTCTGCAGGAAGTCCGTTCTGTCCGGAAAGCACCTCATGAGGACCCGATGCGATCCGCACGAGGCGAAGGGCTTCCATCGTCTGTAAAAACTTCGGCGGGCGTTTCCATGTTATGTCATTTCTCCGTCATGGAGCTTTTAGCCAGGCCGCCGGTCAGGGGTCCAGATTTTCAAGCCGGCCTGTCTCGAAATTGAGCCGCCGATAGTAGCAGTTCCGAGGCTGGCCGAATCGGTTTTTCGTGTGGCAGATGTTTCCTCGCCGAGGGCGAACCACGTAAAGCAACGAATTTTGCTCGCAATTAACGCGAACTTCAACCAAGTCGAAGGTCTCTCCGGAGGTTTTCCCTTTTTCCCACAGCTCGTTTCGTGAGGTGCTCCATAGCACGAGGGTCCGCGTTTCAACCGCCTTTCGAAACGCCAGCTCATTCGTGTAGGCGACAAGGATGACTTCTCGCGTATCTGCGTGCTGGACGGCGACGGGAAGAATCCCCTTGGACTGAGCGACCGCTTTTTCCAGTTTGCCAAAATCCAGTTTCAATTCTTCTGTTTCTTCGAGGTCGCGGCTCATGATCTGCTACGCTCCGAGTTCTGGGGTAATCAAAGGCGAACGGTTATGCCGAGACGGCGGAGATAGTCTTTTGCCTCTCTGATGGTATACAGGCCGAAATGAAAAATCGAGGCCGCGAGCACGGCATCGGCTCGGCCCTCCGTCAACGCTTCGGCCAGGTGCTGCAAGGTTCCGGCTCCACCCGACGCAATCACCGGGACGGGCACGGCATCGGCGATGGCGCGCGTCAGCTCGAGGTCATAGCCCGCCTTCGTGCCGTCGGCATCCATGCTGGTCAGCAGGATTTCACCTGCGCCGCGGCGCACGCCCTCCACAGCCCAGGCAACTGCGTCGAGCCCGGTCGGTCGCCTCCCGCCGTGCGTGAAAACCTCCCAGCCCCGGCCATCAGCCCGCCGCCGGGCATCGATCGCCAGCACGATACACTGGCTTCCAAACTGGGCGGCGCCTTCGCTGATCAAATCGGGGTTGGCAACGGCTGCCGTGTTGACGGACACCTTGTCAGCTCCCGCGAGAAGCATCCGCCGAATGTCGGCAACAGTTCGAATGCCGCCGCCCACAGTGAGCGGCATAAATACCTGAGCGGCAACCGCGCGGACGACGTGCACGATGGTGTCGCGCGCTTCGTGCGAGGCCGTGATGTCGAGAAAGGCCAGTTCATCCGCACCCTGAGCCTCATACGCGCGAGCGGCCTCGACGGGATCTCCCGCGTCGCGGAGATTCACGAATCGAACGCCTTTCACCACGCGGCCGCCCGCGATGTCGAGGCACGGAATGATCCGTTTGGCAAGCATGTCCGGTCAATTCCTGTTGTGAACAAGCAAGCAGAACCGTATACATGGCGCCGATGAAAACAAAACTTTTTGTGTTCGCTCTGGCGCTCAGCACAGTGGAATTTTCTGCGCAGGCGCAGGTGTTAGAACTCGGCGCGCGCTACTGGCAGATGAAACCTTCAGGCAGCGCAGCCGTTGGTGTCGACGGCCTCGAAGGGACGGAAATCGACATCCAAGACGATCTTGGCTATGGGCAGGAGGAGAAGGTTATCGGGTTTGATGCCAAGGTGGGTTCGGGAGTCGAGCTGGCCGTCTCCCACCTCGCTTTGGACCTGAAAGCCAGGAACCGAATCGAGCGGCAAATCCGATTTTCGGACCGGACCTATCGCGCGAGCGCGGATGTGGAATCCTCGCTGGAGGCGGCCCTCTGGCGCTTGGCCTTCCGGTTTACCACCGGCGGCTATGGCTTTCGGGGCGGCTTGCAGGCGGGTGCCCAGTACGTGGAACTGGAGGCAGCGCTCTCGGCACGAGGGTATGGGTCGGCCAGCGAAGATGCAAACGCGGCGTTGCCGGTCATCGGCGCGCTGCTGCAGTTTGAGCCGGCTCCCTTCTTCCGTCTCGACGCCGGGATCGCGGGCGGCGCCTGGGATTTTGGTGAAATCAATGTGACATTCTGGGACGCCGAGGCGAATGCGCTGATTTTGCTTCGGCCCTTTTTTGTCGGCGCGGGTTATCGCCAGATCTCAATCGATGGAGATGAAACCTCCATTCCCTTGGAGGCCGACCTGACGTTCAAGGGCTTCCAGATTCTCGGCGGCCTCGCGTTTTGACCGGCCTCCCATCCCTCCCCGCGATGCGTGAGTTCTCCCTGTGGACCCTCCGGGTCCTGATTGCCTCTGCGCTCATCCTTTCTGCCGGTTGCAAGAGGCGCGGCGAACCCTCTGCCCCTAACGAAAAGCTTCCTCCGCCGGAGCCCGCCGGGCTGATTGCGGAACTGCCATCCGACATTTCGACGCTGAGGTTTCCCACCGCTCAGACTAACCTCCTAGGGACGAACCTCGCGGCGGTCTTCATGCCCACAGCGTCGGGAAATCCCGAGTCCGGCTTGTACGGTTCCGTCCGCTCGGGCCTGCTTGGGAACAAGGTGATGCCACGCTTTCATGAGGGCATCGACATCGCGCCGCTGATGCGGGACCGAAACGGCCGGCCGCTCGACGAGGTATTCGCCGCGGCGAATGGTCGTGTCGCGATGATCCACCGCACGGCGGGGAATTCCGATTATGGGATCTACGTCGTGCTGGAGCATCACGACCCCATCGGGACTTTCTACACACTCTATGCCCATTTAGCTTCGGTGGATAGCGGCCTCCGAGAAGGCGAGATCGTCGCGGCAGGGACGAGGCTTGGCATCATGGGAAACACCGCCCTCTCCCCCATTCCGATTTCTCGCGCACACCTGCATTTCGAGATCGGGCTCATCGCCAACTCGCGGTTTCTCTCCTGGCCGGGGCTTCCGAAGAAAAATATGCCCGGCGGCCTCTATAACGGCCTGAACTTGTATGGCCTGGATCCAATTCCCATTTTCCGAGACGCACTCGAAACCGGGGGTGAAATGTCGCTGCGCGACCATATCCGCCGGGTCCCCGTCGCGTTTGAGATCATCGCTTATGCTCCGACGCTCCCTGATTATTTCCGGCGCTATCCCGCACTCTGGGCCGGACCTCCAGACCATGAGGGACCGGTGGTGATTGCCGCGCAGGAGGGAGGCGTCGTTCTATCGGGCCGTCCCGCTACGCCCGAGGAGTCCGCTCTTCTCCGAAAGGCCGGCGCAAGGGTCCTGCGGGTTAACGAAAAAGTTCTGGGGCGGAATGGGCGGCGTATTGTGATCCGCCGCGGGGACGGCTGGGTGTTGGGACCCAACGGGGAATCGTGGCTCAGCCTGCTGTTGCACTGAATTCCGCGGATTCCGCCGCTTGCCGCTGCCCATCGGGTCGATTACCTTTGAGATCATGCGAGCACGACGGAACAGCCGATCGAAAGGCGATTCTCTGGACGACATTGTGGACCGCCTCGCAGCGTCGTATTCCGATTGCGACGAGGACCGGCCCGACAGCATTATCGCCTGCTATCCCAACAGCCAGAACATCATCGAGGCGCTGAAGACGCTGATCGATATGCTCTTTCCCGGGAAGCTCTCCCACAAGCCCGTTCACCATCGCAATCTGCCCGCCTTTTTGAGGGCCCGCGCGGTACGGGCGTTGCGGCTCCTGCGGCCGGAAATCGAACGGGCCATCCCTTTCCGCTGGAAGGGTGAGGCGGCCAAACATGAGGGAGCGCCAAAGCCCGTTCCGGTAAAGGCGGAGGCCCGCCGCGTGCTGGCGCGCTTTGCCGAGCGGCTCCCCGAAATCCGGACCTATTTGATCGAGGACGTGCGCGCGGCGTACGAGGGCGATCCTGCCGCCCTGACCTACGCGGAGGTCCAGCTCGCCTATCCCGGCGTTCTCGCCATCGCCTCGCATCGGATCGCCCACGAACTCTACAAGCTGGACGTGCCGATTGTTCCAAGGGTCATGAGCGAGTGGACGCACTCGGTGACGGGGGTTGATATACACCCGGGCGCGCAGATCGGACACGGCTTTTTCATCGACCACGCAACGGGCGTGGTGATCGGCGAGACCTGCGTGATCGGCAATAACGTAAAAATTTATCAGGGGGTCACCCTCGGCGCCCGTTCGTTCCCGCTCGATGAACGCGGGTTTCCGATTAAGCACATCAAAAGACATCCCACGGTGGAAGACGGCGTGGTGATCTACGCCAACGCCACGATCCTCGGCGGCAACACGGTCATCGGACGCGGATCCACCATCGGAGGCAATGTTTTCCTGACGGAAAGCGTCCCCTCCAACACGGTCGTTTCAGCGAACCATCCAGAGCTGCGAATCAAAAGTTCCGCCACCCCTTCAGCGGACGACTGGGTCATTTAGTCGGCCTCAGCGGTCGGCGCCGTCGGGCTCTAGCCGGTGCAGCGCGGGCATCAGGGCAGGCGAGCGCGGACGCGGTAGGCGCGCATTGGACCGGACGCCGGCGGCGCGTTGGTGGGATCATCATGCCAGAAGAGCGTCTCAGAGGTGCCGACTATTTCAAGAAAGGCCCCTTCCCACGGCTCCAGTGTCATCCCATCCGTGTATTCGACCCGATAAACACGGTTGGTGCCTGCGGAAAATCCGACCATAGGGGGCTGAATGCTAATTAGAGCAAATCGGGACAGCCCGTTGGTCGGAATCGTTCCAGCGATGAATTCATCCAGATTCGAAGAGCCGTCGCCGTCGGGGTCGCCAAGGGCGTTCGCATTTGTGGCGCTTCCGAAATGGTCGATTTCCCAGAGATCGGAAAGTTCATCTCCATCCTCGTCGATATAGACCATAACTGGGAGCAATTCAGAACGGGCCGCTTCTCCGGCATCGGTCCGGGCGAGGGCCTGAATGTGGACAAGCCCGACCAACGCGGTTGCGGTATTCCATTCGAAAACAAAGGGCGGTGTCGTATCAACGGCCGCCAACTTTCCAGCGACGAAAAATGCGACCTGCGTTGTCGTGCCCGCGCCATTCACCGCAACGGCCTCGCAGGTCACGACCGACCCTCGAAGCACATGGCGATATGCTGGCGGCGATTGCACCGCGCACATGTAGGGTGAATTGCTGACCATGAGGGCGAGCGTCGCCCGGCCCTGCACGCGAGTGGCCGTGCCTTCGTAGGCGACGAAATCCAAGCGCAGCGGACCGTTGGGAAACGGGGTGGTGTCGAGCAGCGCCGACTCCACGCGGCTGGTTACGCCCACCGCCAGCCGCACGAGTGCGCGGGGTCGCATCGTGTCCGCGTTGTCATTGAAATAATCCTGGAACGCGTCGCTCAGAACCAGGGTCGAGCCAGATTTCTTTTGAATGCTGTAATCTACATGAATCCCTGTGCCCCCTACTCCCGGCGTCCTCGCGGCGAGCACCAACTCGGCATAGGTCGGATTGCCATTCACCAGATAAACAGCGGCGACGCCATCCGGCCCCTGGAGCAGCGCGTTCGAATTAATCACCCCTTGCAATTGAAAGAGAAGGAAAAGAGCGCCCATCGGGGCGCTCGCGACGGCAACATTCGTCGCGACCACGCCATTGGTCAATGTGATGACGGCCCGCACAACGTCCCCGCTGACAGCGTTTCCTCTCAACACAAGGACTTCGTGCGCCGAATACGGGGGATCCATGAAATTCGTCTGTACCGCCCAAGCGGAAATGGTGAGCGCAGTCGCCAATCCCTGAGTAGTCCACGCGCTGATCGCTTCGTTTGTCGCCGACTCGCCAAGCGCGGCCCACGACAGTTCAACTGTGTCGCCGAGGGTCCTTGCGTTGACCTTGGTTGAAACCAAATTCGCCGCCACGGCGAGGCCTTGCGCACACTGAAAAAGATCCTCGCCCGGCAAAACTGGCTTTGTCGCGAGACCATCCGGGAGCTGAAGGTTCAGCATGTTGAGAGGCGTCGGCTGCATGTCGAAGATCGTCGCATGGCGGCGACCCTCGATGAAAAGGTCGATTTGAGAAATCGGTCGCGATGCATCGGCGGACACGGCCTCCACGACAACTGTGACAACGCCGGAAACAATCGTACCGTTTGTCGGGCTCAGCACAGTCACGGTCGAGGGTTTTGCGTATGGCGCCGTCAGGGGATCGCCGACAAATAATCCCTGGTAAGGATGACTGACCGACATGTAGAGAGATTCCCCCAGGGAAAATCCGCGCTCATACCAGTGGTAAATCAGGGCGTCGGGGAATTTTTCGGTGTAGGCGCAAGGCTCCACGACGGTCCCGTATGAGCCGGCGGCGCCGGCGCGGATCCACTCCAGAATCCGGGTGTGGGGATGCGGCTCGTCTAATATTCCGCCATAAGACGTCAGGTGGTCGGCATACGATCCCGAGAGGTATTGATGGGAAAACAGATCGTAGACGACATCTCGGCCGGTTTGGTACCCCATCAGATTCGTGGCCGAAGGAATCGGGTCAAACACGCGGATGAACCACTCATTTTTCCTGCCATGCAGGCGCGCGCGATAGTCAGCCTCTTCATGTTGCGGCCAACGGGCGCTCCTCAGGCCATCGCTCGTCCGAACCAGATCGATCCTGCCCGACGGTTGAGTGAAGTCGCTCGCCGCCGACCGCCGCAGCGCCAGACGCGTCTCATCCGGGGTATACGCCGTGAGCAGGGCGCTGATCAAATACCGTCCGTTCGGGGTGGAACTTCGGCGGAACGCGCGCTCCGCCTTGTAATAGGCGTTGCTAGCGGCCGAATTCAAATGGCAGCCGTAGGCAAAGGCATTGCTGGAGGCGAAAAAATCGTAATACATCGACGAGGTGAGCGAGGCGACCAGCCAATTCGTCGGCGAGGCGATGATATTCGTGTTCCAGATCCGGTAGGGGAACGCATGCGCAAATACAACGTAATCGATCTGGTTTGACAGGCCTTGCGCGTTGATGAATGACAGCACCGGATTTCGAATCTGGTTGCTCCAGATGCCGATGCCTACCGTTCCCGAAGTCGGTGCGTAGAGCTGCAGAATATGCGATTCCGGAATCCCACGCTCCCACGCATAACGCCGCCCGATTTCGAGTGATTGCGTGTCGGCACCATTCACCACAACGATGGTGTTCAGAGGTCCACCGCCAGCGATTGCCGCGCCCACAATCGCGCAAAAGGCTCCCGCCCAGGCCAACCACTTCATACGCATATTATACACCAATATGGGCGCGTCAGAAATTCACGAGCGTTCGGTGGAAAAGGACCCTCCCCGCGCTTTATCAGCCTCGCGGTGAACGACTCCTTCCCTACAAACGGCCCCTCAGGCCGATGCATCCGCCTTTGCGGGAAACGAGTTGCGGACGACTCGCCAAAGGGCGATGTATAGCAGCGCAAACCCGACCACAAAGATTGTCGAGCCGGCAGCGCCGAGCACCTTCAATACCTGAAAATCGGCGGGATAGGCATTCGCCCGGAACGACAGGCCGTGGAGACCGGTAAGAGCGTCGGGCATAACAGTGACCTGAATGCCGGCGAACAGAACCAAGGCAGCGGCCACGATAAACGCATCGAGGCCAGCCGACTGCGGCCCCGAATTCGAACGGGCAAGCAACGCGACGGCGGGCCAGGCAAAACCCACAGATGTCATCGCCGCGAGATGAAGGCACGCCGATTCCAAAGTCGTTTGGCCGGAGATCTGGGCGCCTACCGGCGTGGCTAGGAGGAACTGGCCCAACAACGCCTGCAAGCCGCCAATGAACAAGGCGGCCGGCAGGAGCCGCTCTGAGGCGGACATCGGGGCGCGCTGGGCCATGCGAGCAGCCAGCAAGCCGATGGCAAGGCAGGCCGCGGAACACGCCGCGAATTTCAGCGCAAGGCCCGTTCCTCCCAACGGCAAAGCGGAAAACACGGCCAAGGCTGCGACGGTCCAAACGCTTCTCGGCCTCACGCGAATTTCTGCTCGTGGTTCCAGCCAACCCGCGCTCAGCAGGAGCGGTGCGAGCACTACAAGCGACAGCGCGGAGGATCGAAACATGGAAAAGGCATAGAAATACATTCTAGGATCGCCGCCCGCAACCGGGTCAAACAAATGAACGCCTCCCAGGCCGTCCAATAAGACCGCGGTCATGCAAAGCGCCAGTGCTGCGCCCGTCAAAAGCGCCATCACGCCGGCCGCAGGCAGGAATATCGAAAGCATTCCGGCAAGTTGCAGAGTTCGGATGCCGCCGGAAGACGCCGCCTGAATTCCATGCGCCACAAGAGACAGCGCGGCACACAAACCCGCCAGACCGATGGGCCGGGCGCCCTCAAAAATTCCGCCAAAAACATTTGCCCCGCTCCAGCCTGCCTCACTGCCGCCGGCAAGAGCGTAGACGACCAGAGTCCCCAACCCCGCGGCATAAAAACCATAGCCCCACGCGGTGAGCCGTGGAAAAGGTAAGGCACCGGCCGACGATAAATACCGAAGCGTTACCAGAGCGGGAACAGTGAAACCGAGTGGCAAAAGAACGAAATAAAAGGAGAGCGCCCCGTGGAGAGTGAGAGCGGCGCCGAAGGTGCGCGCCTGCATCGCGTCCAGTGCAGGAGTAAGCCATTCAATTCGGATGGCCAAGCCGAAGACCAGAGCAAGCAGCGCGGCCGATGCAATCAGCCAGCCATAGGCCGCAACTCCAATTCCCATGGAACGGGACCGGCTGCCGGCCGGCGCATCGCTCACTGCAATCGACGTTGCTTGCATGGATTCTCTCCTTCCGATAATCGAAAACGTATGCGCAAATCATCCTAGCTCGCCTTTAGGGGATGCCAAGCGTCCATTCCGTTCACCGGATCATACGTTTGTTGCGCCCGCCGATACGCAAGATGTTCTCTAGCAAAAAGCGTAGTTTGCACCTTCGCCGCAGCGGTGATGCACAAGAGCCGCCCATCCGAAACCTTGCCCATTATTCGACATGATTGGCGGTGTAGCTTCCGTTCTCCATAGATAGCATCGTCCACGACGGGCGCGGATTTGCATTCTGATACCGCAACAGAGCAGATTTGGTGCCTCAATCGCTGCTCACCGAATGCTCAGCGCGGTCGGTGATACAAACTATGCCCGAGAATTATCGCTGCGGCCCTTGCCCGCATGCGCCGCGCGAGGCTCATAAACACATGCCGTAAATCCGATGGGATTTTCGCGATCGGCCGGGTACGTTTCCCGCGAAATCTCGATCCATTCCGCGGGGTCCCACGATGGGAAGAACACATCCCCATCCGGCCGGGTGTGCACGACCGTCAGATACAGCCGGTCCGCCCGTGGCAACGCCTCCGCAAACAGCCGCGCCCCGCCGATCACGAACACCTCGTCCGCATCCCGGGCGAGGTTTAGTGCCGCCTCCAGCGAAGGTACAATCTCCGCGCCAGAAACTTGGAAGCCGGGTGTGCGGCTGATGACGATATTCCGGCGACCGGCGAGGGGCCGGCCCAGGGATTCCCACGTCCGGCGCCCCATGATGACCGGGTGGCCCATCGTCAGCGCTCGGAAGCGCCGCAGCTCGGCAGGCAACCGCCAGGGAAGCCGGCCCTCGCGCCCGATGACGCCGTTTTCGGCGACGGCGGCAACGATAGACACGCGCGGCATCAGACGGCGACCGGCGCCGGAATCGCCGGATGGCACTGGTAATTCTCGAGCGTAAAATCCTCGTAGCGGAACTCAAAAATGGATCGAACTTCCGGATTCAGCCGCATCGTCGGGAGGGGGAAAGGCGTCCGACTCAACTGCAGGTCCGCCTGTTCCAGGTGATTGAGATAGAGGTGCGCGTCGCCGAGCGTATGGATGAACTCACCGGGCTGATATCCCGTGACCTGCGCCATCATCAGCGTCAACAGGGCGTACGATGCAATGTTGAAGGGGACGCCGAGAAAGACATCTCCGCTTCGCTGGTAAAGCTGGCACGAGAGGCGACCCTCCGCGACGTAAAACTGGAAGAGACAGTGACACGGCGCCAAGGCCATCTGATCCAGCTCGCCAGGATTCCACGCCGTGACCACCAACCGTCGGGAGTCGGGATTTCGTCGGATTTCTTCGACGACCCATGCGATCTGGTCAATCACTCGCCCGTCGGCGCTCCGCCACGAACGCCACTGGGCGCCGTAAATCGGCCCGAGATCGCCGTTTTCATCCGCCCATTCGTCCCAGATGGTTACGCCGTGCTCATGCAAATATCGAATATTCGTGTCGCCACGGAGGAACCACAACAACTCATGAATGATCGATCGGACGTGCAGTTTTTTGGTCGTGACCAGCGGAAATCCTTCCGACAGGTCAAAGCGCATCTGGTGGCCAAAGATGCTGAGCGTGCCGGTCCCTGTTCGGTCACTTTTCCGAACGCCCTCGAAACGGACCTTGCGCAGCAATTCGTGGTATTGTCTCACGGCCGTTGGTCGGCGCGGCTCAGATCCAGAACTGCCTCGATGGCGATCCGAATCGCGCCGCGGATGTTCATATCCAGCGAAAGGGCGTCCTGCCCCGGGGCGCTCCAAGGCGTGCGGTCGGACACGGTGCAGATGGTCCCGGCCCGAAGGCCAAACAGGTTGCAGATCGTGAACAACGTCGCTGATTCCATCTCGACGTTCAGCGCTCGGGCGCGCTTCCAATCGGCGCATACATCATTCATCCAGCTCTGTTCATAGCCCCGGAAAGACATCGGCCGCATTCGCCCTTCCGCGTCGAGAACCTTGTTCCGCGAGTAAAATCCATCGGTGGAGACCGTGATTCCCGTGTGGAAGCGCGCACCGCTGCGCCGGGCCGCCTCCACGAGCGCGGAGACCACGCGGAAGTCGGCGACCGCGGGATACTCGATCCCCACATACGTGCGCGAGGTCCCGTCATCGCGGATGGCACCCGTTGAAATGACGTAATCACCCAGTTGGACCTCGTCAGCGATCGCGCCGCTGTTCCCCACACGAATAAAGGTATGCGTGCCGAGCTTTGCGAGCTCTTCCACGAGGATGGCTAGAGAGGGACCTCCGATGCCGGTTGAGGCCGCCGTCATTCGAACGCCCTGGACGATTCCCGTCTGCACCACATACTCGCGCACGCGGCAGACTTCGCGGAGATCCTCCCACCCCTCGGTGATTTTCGGGACCCGCCCGGGATCGCCGGGCAAAAAGGCGTACTGGGCAACATCCCCTTCACCCAATCCCGTGATGATTTGCGCGTTTTTCTTCATGGTTCTTCGGATCTTTGTTCGCCAGCCGGTTCACACGCGCGACCTCGCGCACTCGAGCCCGGACAGACCGGCGGGGGCCGGCCGCCAGCGCCCGCGCTCATCGACGGCTCGCTTGACCCGTCAACCTTATCTAGTACTAATTTTTCGCGATGACAACTGCCAACCACCCAGTCGCGGAGCGGTGGGTCTGTACCTGCTGCGGTTACATCTATGATCCGGTGGTCGGCGATCCCGAGCATGGCATCGCACCGGGGACGCCCTTCGAAGCCCTTCCAGAGAGCTGGGTCTGCCCCATGTGCCTTGCTCTCAAAAAGGCCTTTGAGCCGCTCTAAACGGAATTGGCTCCGGTCTCGTGACCGGTGACAGCCAAACCGCCCCGCTGCGTTTTCCGCTGCGATTTCCATGCTATGGAAAAAATTTTTTTGAAATTTCCATCGCATGGAAATTCCACACCATGGAAATTTTACGGCATCGGCCGCAAACCTACTGCCGGTCTGGCAACAGCGGCGCGTCCCATGAGTGAAATCCTCGGAAAGTACCCGTCAGGTCCCGGCGGGGTTGCGCCACGACTGGTCCGGATGCAGAAATAGGGCATCGGCCTCGGGCGGGCCCCACGAACCGGCCGGATAGGTGGCCAGCGGGAAGGAGGGGTCCTCTTGCCAGGCGCGGAGGATCGGATCGACCACCGCCCACGCGGACTCGACCTCGTCCGACCGCATGAAGAGGGTGGAGTCGCCGCGCAGCACGTCGAGGAGCAGGCGCTCATAGGCTTCCGGCAGTTGCCGCTGCCAGGTGGAGGAATAAGAAAATTCCATCGTCACATTTTCCACGAGGATTTGCGGTACCGGCCGCTTGGCGGCAAACCGAAGGGAAATGCCCTCGTCCGGCTGGATTCGGAAGACAAGCAGGTTGGGGCTCGCACGGGAGAGGTCACACACGTCGCCGACGCATTCGACGAGCTGAAACCACTGGAGGGGTGGCTTTTTGAATTGAATCGCGATTTCGGTGAGCCGCCTTGCCATCCGCTTGCCCGTCCGCAGAAAGATCGGCGTGCCCGCCCAGCGCCAGTTGTCGATATGAAGGCGAAGAGCGACGTAGGTTTCCGTCGTTGAATTGGAAGGAATTCGCTCTTCCGCGAGATATCCCGGGACAGAGGGATCGGCCCCTGCGGTGTATTGCGCGCGAACGACCGATCGCGTGAGCTCTTCGCGTGAAAAGGGGCGGATCGATTGGAGGACCTTGACCTTTTCATTTCGAAGCGCATGAGCGGTGAGTCCTGAGGGCGGCTCCATCGCAACGAGGCAAAGCAGTTGCAACATGTGGTTTTGCAGCATGTCGCGGAGCGCGCCGCTCGCATCGTAGTAGGCGCCCCGCCCGCTCTCCATGCCGACGGTTTCGGCCACGGTAATCTGGATGTGGTCGACCAGGTGACTGTTGAAGAGCGGTTCGAAGATGGCGTTGGCGAAACGGAAGGAGAGGATGTTCTGGACCGTCTCCTTGCCGAGATAATGGTCGATCCGGTAGACCTGAGATTCGTCGAGGTGCTGCAGCACGACCCGGTTGAGCAATCGTGCGCTATCCAGATCGCGACCAAAGGGCTTTTCAATGACGGCACGACTCCAGTGGTCACCGTCCGGCGGCTGCACGAGGCCCGCCGCGCGAAGGTTTTCGAGCGCAATGTGGAACAGCTCCGGCTTGACGGACAGGTAGAACACGTGGTTGGGCGGGAAGATGCGCCGGTCAAACAGGCGGGTGCGCAAGGTTCGATAGGCTTGGTAAAGGCTGATGTCGGCCGGGTGGTAGAAAACGCGTCGGCAAAAGTCCTGCAGCGATTCGGGATCGGGGCGGATACGCGAAAACTCGTGCAGCGACTCGGCGACGAATCCGCGATAGGACTCGTCGGTGTATTCGCGGCGGGCGACGGCGAAGATGGCGAAATTATCGGGCAGCAGGCGCTGGACGTGCATCGCATAGAGGGCGGGCAGCAACTTCCGGCGTGCAAGGTCACCGGATGCGCCAAAGATGACGATCGTGGCCGGATCGGTTACCCGGACGGACAAATTGGCCGAGGTGACGAACGGCGCGCCGATCGCGTGCATGTTCACTTGCGCCCGGGGTTGGCGTCGTTCAGCTTCCAGTCGAAGCGGGAATAAGATACGGAAAAACGACCCGGCGCATCGCGGACGCCCCACTCTGGCGGGGCGATGATCCGAATGTAGCCCTCGACTCCGCCGGCGTATCGCGCGAAGTCCTCTTCATACCATTTGAAGATCGGCGAGAGCACCATTCGTCGGCGCTTGACATCAATCTGATTGTCGGGAGCCCTCGAAAGAAAGACCCGGGCCTGGTCGGCAATCTGGTCATAATAATGTTCCCCGTTGTACGGTTCATGGCGAAGCGGGGGGCTGGATCGGGCGCCCTGGCAGACGGCGAAATGGATCCCCGGCTCGGCGTAGTCGCGACGAAGATAGTTCTTGTGAATGATCAAAAGTGATGTCCGGTGACCGAAGATAGAGACGACTTTCCACTCAAACGGGTCGCCGCTGAACCACCCGCCGGCTTTCCGGATGCTGGATAGTGGATAATCGTCAAGGATGATTTTCAAAACATACAGGTTGTAAAGGTTCGAAAGAAAGGCGAGCCGCTCCGGGATCGTCCATCGATCGAACCGACTCAATCGGATGGAACCGTACATTTTCAGGCATTCCTGAATTTGGTCGCGCCGGGCCCGCAGGCCGCGGTAGTCGACCCGGCCGTCCTTCACGTGGTTAGCGAGGAGTTCCGCATAGATCGCGTTTGCCGCCGCTAGCGGATCATCGATGTCAGCGGCCGGCGACTGGGCGGCAAGGATGAACAGCAGCCCTGCTCCGACGCACGCGAGGCTTAATATGTTCATGGCAAAGTTTGTATCATAATGCGCAGCTCTGATCAAAAGCTTGATGCGGGTGCAAGGGACTGCTTTTCTCTTCGCCTGTTATGAAGATTGTTGTGTTGCGCGAACGCGCGCAAGGCGAACGGCGGGTCCCGCTGATCCCCCCTTCGGCGGAAAAACTTGTCAGGTTGGGCGCCTCCGTTTCTGTCGAATGCGGAATCGGAGAATCCATCGGTATCCCGGATGAGGCTTACGAACGAGCGGGGGCCACGGTCGAATCCGACCGCATGACCGCTCTGAAATCGGCGGACCTGGTCCTTCGGTTGCGGAAGCCGCCGCTCGAGGATATCCGGCTACTGCGGGCCGGATGCCTGCACGTCAGTCTTCTCGATCCGTTTCAGACGCCGGAGCTCATCCGCGCGCTGGCCGATGCAGGGGTGACGGCATTCAGCTTGGAACTGATTCCGCGAACAACCATTGCGCAGAAAATGGACGTGTTGAGCTCACAGGCCAATCTCGCCGGATACGTCGCCGTACTGATGGCGGCGAATCGGCTGGACAAAATCTTTCCAATGATGTCGACGCCAGCCGGAACCATCGCGCCGGCGCGCGTTTTCGTCGTGGGCGCGGGCGTGGCGGGTCTGCAGGCCATCGCGACGGCCAAAAGGCTCGGCGCGGTCGTGGAGGCGTTTGACACGCGGCCGGTCGTGGAAGAACAGGTCAAATCGCTCGGCGCGAAATTTCTCAAAATCGACCTCGGCGAAACAGGGCAGACGAAGGACGGATACGCGAAGGCGCTGACGGAGGAACAGTTGCGTAAGCAGCGCGAGGCGATGGCGAGGAGCTGCGCGAACGCCGATGTCGTCATCACTACGGCGCAGGTTTTCGGCAAGCGCGCGCCGCTGATTATCACGGATGAAATGATCCGCGGCATGAAGCCCGGCAGCGTGATTGTGGACCTCGCCGTGGAAACGGGCGGAAATGTGGAGGGCTCTCGGCTCGACGAGGAAGTGATCATCCACGGTGTGCGGGTTCTGGGATACGGCAACATGCCGGGTCGGGTTCCGGCGCATGCCAGCCAGATGTTCTCGAGCAACCTCGCGAATTTCATTGAACACTTCTGGAATCGGGAAACGAAGTCCTTTGTGCTGAATTCGGAGGATGACATCATCAAGGGCTGCCTCGTCACGCACAATGGGGCGGTCGTGCACCCGGCCATCCAACCGATTGTGGAGAAGAAGGCATGACGGAAATGATTCTATTACTGTTTGTGTTCGTCCTTTCGATCTTTCTCGGCTTTGAACTGATTTCGAAAGTCCCTTCCCAACTTCACACGCCGCTGATGTCCGGCTCCAACGCGATTTCCGGCATCACGATTGTTGCGGCGATCATCGCGGCGGGGGTCGATGACGGGCACTGGGAAACGACGGCGCTCGGAACTCTTGCTATGGCGCTGGCGGCTATCAACGTGGTAGGCGGATATCTGGTGACCAATCGGATGCTCGCTATGTTTAAGAAAAAGGAGGGCCCGGGGTCGCCGCAATGAACGATCTGATTCAGAACCTCGGCTACATCTTCGCCTGCATCCTGTTCATCTTCGGCCTGAAAATGCTGAGTCGGCCGGAGACGGCGCGCCGGGGAAATTGGATTTCCGCCCTGGGGATGCTGATTGCCGTTTTGGTGACGCTGCTGGACCGCCAGATTCAAACCTACCACTGGATTCTGATCGGCGGCGTGTTGGGATCCGCGATCGGCGCAATAGCGGCGCAGCGCGTGAAAATGACGGCGATGCCGGAGATGGTCGCCCTTTTCAATGGCTTTGGCGGTCTGGCCAGCCTGCTTGTCGGCTGGTCCGAATACCATCGCCATCCGGAAAGCGGCCTTTTCACCCTGATTGCCACGTCGCTCGCGGTCCTAATCGGCGGGGTGACGTTCTCAGGCAGCATGGTGGCCTATGCCAAGCTGGCCGAAAAAATCAGCGGCAAACCGATTCTGTTCAAGGGCCAGCAGATCGCAAACGCGCTGTTGCTGCTGGCGGCTGCGGCATGCGCCGTTCTCGTGTGTGTGGAGGACCCTCAGCGGGTCTACAGCGTTTTTGTCGCAATGGTTGCGCTGTCACTGATTTTGGGGATCCTCGCTGTAATCCCGATTGGCGGGGCCGACATGCCGGTGGTCATCTCGCTGCTCAATAGTTATTCGGGGCTGGCGGCGTGCGCTGCGGGTTTCGTGATTCTCAATAATGTATTGATCGTCGCCGGGTGTCTGGTGGGAGCGAGCGGAATCATCCTAACCAACATCATGTGCAAGGCCATGAACCGGTCCCTTGCCAACGTCCTCTTCAGCGGGTTTGGCTCGGCGGCAGGCCGCCGTACCGAGGGCTACAAAGGCGAAGCCAAACCAATCACTCCAGAGGATGCCTATCTGCTGCTTGAGGCGGCGCGGTCGGTCGTGATCGTTCCCGGGTATGGAATGGCCGTCGCGCAGGCGCAACACGCCGTCCGTGAACTCGGCGAGCTGCTGGCGGCAAATGGATGCGATGTGAAATACGCGATCCACCCTGTCGCGGGCCGGATGCCCGGCCACATGAATGTGCTGCTTGCGGAGGCGAATGTACCCTACGAACAGCTCGTCGAGCCTCAGGATGTCAACCCGATTATGGAAACCGTCGATGTCGCGATGGTGATCGGTGCAAACGACGTGGTCAATCCAGCGGCTCGCGAAGACAGGGCCAGCCCTATCTACGGTATGCCGATCATCGAGGTCGACCGCGCCAAGACGGTCATCATCCTTAAACGGAGCCTCGCCTCCGGATTTGCGGGCATCGACAACCCACTCTTCTTTCGAGATAACGCCCGCATGCTGTTCGGCGACGCGAAGGCGAGTGTTGCTGCCATCGCCGCAGAATTCAAAAGCGCTTGAGATTCATGGAATTTCGCCAGCCACCCCGCTGCGGCGCGATGATACGCGTCCTAAATCATGGCGAAGCTGCATCACTCGCCGGCGCCCTTTGCAAGGCCCTCGCCGAAGCCCTGTCCCGCCCCGGCCCGGTGATGATCGCTGGCGGCACCACCCCACTCGCCGCCTACCGGCTACTGGCCGAATTGCGCCCTCCGATTCATCCGAATTCGATCGTGTTTTTTTCTGACGACCGGCACGTGCCGCTTGGCGATCCCCGCAGTAATTTCGGCAATTCGTGGCCACATTTCGCGGCGGCCGGTCTGTCCGATCATCAAATGATCCGCGTCGCCGGAGAGAGGCCGTTGCCGGAAGCCGAACAGTCGTACTCAAAAGCTCTAGAATCATTGTTCGCGGCGTGGCCTGGCGCTTCCCTGGGCATTCTCGGGTTGGGCACCGATGGCCACACGGCTTCTCTGTTCACTCCCGATGACGTGGAGCGGAGCCGAGGCCGATGGGCCGTTGCGGTCCGCCGTCCCGACGGTTTGGACGGCATCAGCGCAACGCCGACTGTTTTTCAGCGTATTCAGCGGATTGTCATTGTTGTAAGCGGCGCCGAAAAACGGGCCGTGGTCGACCGCCTCCTGCGCGATCCTGATGCCACGACGGCCGGCTTGGCGTTGAGGGGGCATCGCGGCGTCGAGGTATGGTGTGACGCAGCGGCCTGGCCTTTCGACGGAGCGAAGACCTGACGGTAGCGATTCGCAACCTCGAGTGTCTCAACGCGACGTTCTGCGCCGGCTGACCTCCTCAAGAAATCTCCGCTCCTCCGGCGTCAACGATTGGATTCCCTCCCGCGAGATTTTGTCGAGCAGCGCGTCGACGCGTCGATCTTCCCGCTCCGCCGCACGTCGTTCGGCCTCGCGCCGCCGCGTCCGCCAGGCGGCCTTCAGGGCATCCAGCCAATCGGGGCGGAAGACGACCGCGGTATAAATGAATCCGGCCACCGCACCGGCGAGATGAGCGGAATAGGCGACGCCGCCAACATTCGGCGAGATCGAAAACAGCAACTGAACAGTCCCCAGGGCGATCGCGAGCACCCAGGCTTTGAGCGTAACCGGGAAGATAAAGAAAATCAGAAGGCTCACCTCGCGATGCGGGAAGAGGACTGCGAAGGCGGACAACAGTCCGAAAATGGCGGCAGAGGCTCCCACACATACCCCTTCATACGGGTAGGTGAGATACAGCCATCCCACCCCGCCAAGTATGCCGGATAGAAAGTAAAGGACGAGAAAGTGCCGGGTTCCGATCGCCCTTTCCGTTTCAGCCCCTAGAAATACAAACATGAGAATGTTGAGGAGAAGATGAAAAGGGCCTCCATGGAGGAACTGGTAGGTAAGAAAGGTCCAGATATGCCCTTCCAGTATTCCGGCCACGCTCAAACCGAGCGCCTGCTCTATCGCAATACCCAGTAACGCTGACGACATTATTTGCAGCACATAGACCCCGATGAGGGCAACCAACACGGCAAATGTTGCCCGGGGCAAGCCAAAGCGGAGTCTCCACACGGTGTAGGACATGCCACTCAACGATACGCGGCCAGTTACGATTCGCCAATTGCTTTAGAGATTTCTGCGAGACGTTGTGGTCTCCGAACGACCCTTTTTGCGATTGACGTGTGCGCCCGCTGTAGTACTGTCCCATCAACTCGTTGCCGTCCCGTCGATCGGGCGGCGCATCGAGAGTGGCGCGAGGGATCTGGCCCGATGACCGCCCAGCAACCTGTCCCGACCCCTCTAGCGGGATAAGGTGCCAAAGCCAGCCCCACACCAGCGGGGACGATGGGCTGTTCGATGCGGACGCGCATTGCGTTGGTGTGTATTGGCTTCTCGCTGGTCGGCCGTCCCCGGTTCCCTTCCCACGGATGTTTATAACTTCTGCGTTTGAAAGGGAGTTTTAGGATGAAGCTTGAGACACTTTGCTTGCACGGCGGGACGCAGCCTGATCCGACCACGTTGGCACGGGCAGTGCCCGTGTACAGGACATCCTCATATGTGTTCCGCAATACGGAGCACGCGGCGAATCTTTTCGCGCTCAAGGAGCTGGGGAACATCTATACACGGTTGATGAACCCGACGACGGATGTTCTCGAAAAACGGGTTGCCCTGCTCGAAGGCGCGCCCGAACTGGGCGGGCTGGGGATTGCCTCTGGAACCTCAGCCGTTTTCTACTCAATCATCAATTTGGCGCAGGTCGGGGACAACATAGTCTCCGCGCGCAACCTGTACGGGGGCACGTACACCCAGTTCAATGACATCCTCCCGACCCTCGGCATCCGGGTCAAATTCGTCGACACGCAAAATCCGGAAAATGTCGCGCGGGCCATCGACGAGAAGACGCGAGCGGTTTTCGTCGAAAGCGTCTCCAACCCGGCCTTGGAGGTGACCGACATTGAGGCGATCGCCAACATCGCACATGCCGCCGGTATTCCGTTGATCGTCGACTCCACCTTCTCGACCCCCTACCTGACCCGACCGATCGAGTTCGGGGCCGACATCGTAGTCCACTCCCTGACGAAGTGGTTCGGCGGTCACGGAACCGGGATCGGCGGCATCGTGGTTGATTCGGGTAAATTCCCATGGGGCGCCGGCAAGCACCCATTGTACGACGTGCCGGACACCTCTTACCACGGCCTGCGCTGGGGACATGATTTGCCGCCGCCCCTGGCGCCCCTCGCGTTTATCCTGCGTATGAGAACCGTGCCACTCCGCAATCTTGGAGCGTGCATTTCCCCCGATAACTCGTGGATGTTCCTTCAGGGGATCGAAACGCTGCCGCTGCGGATGGAGCGGCACTGCCAGAATGCCTTTGCTGTTGCCGAATTTCTCAAAGGTCACAAACTGGTGGAGTGGGTCCGTTTCCCCGGTCTCAAGGACGACCCCGAATACGCCAAAAACCTCAAGTATCTGAAGGGCAAAGGCGGGTCGATGGTTGTTTTCGGCATCAAGGGCGGTGCCGCCGCCGGCGCCAAATTTATCGACAGCCTGAAGCTGTTCTCCCACCTCGCAAATGTGGGCGATGCCAAGAGTCTGGCCATCCATCCAGCAACCACGACGCATTCCCAACTCAACGAGGAACAGCAGCGGGGAGCAGGAATTACGCCGGAGCTCGTGCGCCTCTCTATCGGGATCGAGCACATCGACGACATTCTCGCCGACCTCGACCAGGCGCTCGCCGCGTCTCAAAAATGACACAGGATCCGCAGCTCGGAATCCGCACGGACGCATTCATCGGAGCGGACGACAAGCGCACCGAGAACGCGGCCCGTCGGGGAGATTCCGATTTGGTCCGGCCCGGAAAGCGGAAATCCGACCTCGGCGAAGTGAACACCCGTTTCTTCACATTCGCCGACCGGAAAAACCCCTTTGTATTCCGCACGGGCGAAACCCTCGCCCCCGTCACCCTTGCGTACGAAACCTACGGGTCGCTCAATTCCACCAAAAGCAACGCCATTCTGCTGTTCCATGCGCTGAGCGGCAGCCAGCATGCCGCGGGCATCAACCGTCGCGTCAAGGGGGTGGGTCGCCTGTGGACGGATGAAATGCATGTCGGCTGGTGGGACGATTTCATCGGGCCAGGCAAGGCGCTGGACACGGAACGATATTTCATCGTCTGCGCGAATTACATCGGCGGTTGTTATGGATCTTCCGGACCGCCTAGCCGCAATCCGGCCACGGGTAAGCCGTACGGACGCGCGTTCCCAACGGTCATGATCGGCGACATCGTCGATTCCCAGGTTCGCCTGCTCGACCACCTCGGGATCGCCCAGCTTCATGCGGTCGTCGGCGCCTCGTTGGGCGGTTTGTGTGCAAACAATTTCGCGGTGCGGTACCCGGACCGGGTTCGGATCGTGATCACCATCGGCTCGGGAATCGAGGTGTCCATTCTGCAGCGGATTTATAATTACGAGCAGATTTGCGCCATCGAGGAGGACAAGTACTTTAATGGCGGTCATTACTACGGGCGAAAACGGCCGGATCGCGGCCTCGCGCTCGCCCGTATGATCAGCCACAAGACATTTGTTTCGCTCGAAATGATGGCGGATCGGGCGAGGACCGAAGTGGTCCGCCCCGAAGAAGACCGCGATAAATGGTATTGGATGAGCCACCCGGTCGAATCCTATCTCCGCAACCAGGGACTCAAGTTCGTAAAGCGATTTGACGCGAACACCTACCTGCGAATCATCGATGCCTGGCAGCGGTTTGACCTGCTAAAGGACACCGGGAAATCATCATTTGAGGAAGTTTTCTCCGTTTGCCGGAACCAGCGGCACCTGGTGTTTACCATTGAGGGCGATGCCTGCTTCGAGCCTGCCCAACAGGCTCAGCAGTGCGCCGTTCTTCGAAAGGCGCGCGTGCCTCACGAGCATATCACGGTCCACTCGGATAAGGGGCACGATTCCTTCCTGCTGGAGCCCAACCTTTACACGCCTCACCTGGCGTATTTCTTGCGCGCTCGGTGAAGCGGGCCTAACCGCGCGAACCCGCCAAGCTGGAGCTTGGCCAAGCGCCTCGATTTTTGAAGATCTACACGATGGCACACGGTGACATCTTTCCCGCCCTTTGCATCCGATGTAAGCTGGCCTGTTCGTAATCGAGAAAATAACGTGGATGAGTATTTTGATATCGTCGATCGCGAGGGCCGCATCGTAGGGCGCGCCCTCCGATCCGAGTGCCATGGGAATCCTGCGCTGATTCACCAAGCGGTCCATGTTCAGGTGTTCGACCAAGAGGGTCGACTATTTCTGCAAAAAAGGGCCTCTTCGAAAGATATTGAACCGGGGAAATGGGATTCTTCCGTAGGCGGCCACCTACGCCCGGGCGAGTCGCCCCGAGAGGGGGCCCAACGCGAATTGGAGGAGGAATTGGGCGTCCGGGCCGTGCTTGGCGATCCGGCCTACAGCTATCTCTGGCAGTCTCCGCAAGAAACGGAACTGGTGCGGACATTTGTGATGGTTCATCCGGGTCCATTCAGGCTGCAGGCCTCGGAGTTGGAGGATGGGCGTTTTTGGACGATGCAGGAAATTGAGGAGCTTTTGGTTTCGGGCTTGGCTACTCTTCAATTCGCCTACGAATTTCCGATGCTCCGGGACTGGCTGCGCCGCAGCGGGAAATTCGGATGAAATACGACCAGAGCTCTCAACTAAACATCGCCGTGATCGGCGGCGGCGTTGCCGGACTTGTCGCCGCCTATCTGCTGCAGAGACGCCACCGCGTCTCTCTCTTTGAGCGAAATGATTATGTCGGGGGCCACACGAACACGATTGAAATCCCCTCGGGGCCGGACGCTGGCACCCCCGTGGACACGGGATTCATCGTCCTAAACGACAAAACCTATCCCCTGTTCACGAAGCTGCTCTCGCAGTTGGATTGCGCCGTGCGTTACAGCGATATGTCCTTCGGATATTACGATGAGGGAAGCGGACTCCAGTATGCGGGCACTGGACTTTCCGGGCTGTTTGCCAATCGAAGGGATCTCCTGCGCCCGGCTCATTGGCGCTTTCTGATGGAAATTGCCCGCTTCTGCCGACGGGCGCGCGCCGACCTCGCCGCAGGCAAGCTTGCCAATATGACTGTCAGCGACTACTTGCGTGATTTGCGCATTAGCGATCTCGCCCGCGACGCCTACATCTACCCGATGGCCTCGGCGATCTGGTCGTCTTCGCTGCGGGATATTTCGCGATTCCCAGCCGAAATGATGATACGGTTTTGGGAAAATCACGGGTTACTATCTCTGGAAGACCGCCCGCGCTGGCAGACCGTGGTGGGCGGAAGCCGAACCTACGTAAAGAAGCTGCTCGGAAGTTCCCGAATCGACTGCAGCATTCGCGCTCGAGTCGAGCGAATTGAACGGCTGCCCGGCCGGGGCGTGAGAGTGTGCCTGCCGGGCGGTATGTCACGTGAATTCGATGTAGCTGTCATCGCGACCCATGCCGATGAAGCCCTTCATATGCTGGCGGATCCTTCCCCCGAAGAACGCCGGCTTCTCGGGGCCTGGCGTTACCAGGAGAATCGCGCCGTACTTCATACGGATGAGTCTCTAATGCCGCCGAATCGCCGAGCATGGGCCTCCTGGAATTATCGTCGCCACCGTGGCAGCGGAGAAGACCGTCCTGTGGCGGTCACCTATCACATGAACCGTCTTCAGGGTCTTTCCACACGCCGACAATATTTCGTCTCCCTGAATGTCCCTCGCCCACCCCGCGATGAATCTGTCATTCGCGAGATGACATACACCCATCCGCTGTATTCGTTCGACGCCCTGAGGAGCCAGGCCGAGCTTCCTTCCCTGAACGGTCCGAATCGCACGTTTTTCTGCGGAAGTTATTTCGGATACGGATTCCACGAGGACGCCGTCCGCTCTGCAGTAGCGGTGGCGCGCCAATTCGGCATCGATCTGTGAATTCCCGCATTTACAGAGGGCGCGTTCTGCATGCGCGGCTCGAGCCGGTCCCCCACTCCTTCAGCTATCCCGTCTACTTTTATGGTTTCGATCTGAGCGAGCTTCCCACGCTTTCGGACACAGTGCGCGGCTTCGGGTATAACAGCCGTGCCCTTGTCTCCATTCACGACAAAGACTATCTGGACCACGCAGCGGGCACGATTCGCGAGAAGCTCGAAAAATTCCTGGCGATGGTGCCCGGCAGCAGGGACATCGCCCGGGTGTTTCTCGTCACGTGCGCGCGCTACTTCGGCTACGTCTTCAATCCGGTCAGCTTTTACTATTGCTTGGGTCCCGACGGCCTTCTGCGCTGCGCCATCGCGGAGGTCAACAACACGTTCCAAGAGCGCCATCTTTATCTGCTCGATAAGCCAGAGTATCGAAATGGAGGCACTCGGTTCCGCGCGAAAAAGTGTTTCCACGTGTCGCCTTTCCACGACATGCGCGGGGAATACGAATTTCAATTTTCGCCGCCCGAACCGATCATCGATATCCGCGTGGATCTTGTTCGAGACGGGCGTGTCGTGTTTCGATCGCAAATTGCTGGTAAGGCTTTCCCGCTAGATACGAATCATTTGATCGGTACCTTGGCGCGGCACCCGATTGTCGCTGCCATGACAATGCCTCGAATTATGACGCAAGCCGCTCATCTTTATGTGCGGAAGCGACTCCCGGTCTTCACCAAACCGGCGCCCTCCAGCCCGCTCACCATTCGCACCGCGCCGGCGACAGCATTTGAACGGGCCTGCGCGCGGATCGTTACAGGTCTATTCGAACGACTCGAGGCGGGCAAATTGTCCGTCCGTTTCCCGGATGGTTCCTTGCGAGTCTTTGGCGGCGCCCGACCGGGGTTCAACGCCGACATGCTGATCAACCAGCCCTCCTTTTTTTCGCGGGTCGTGCTCGAGGGGGAAATCGGGCTTGGCGACTCCTACGTGCTTGGGGAGTGGAATACGGAGGATATTGCTTCTGTCATCGGTTTATTCATCGAAAATCGCGAACAACTTCAACACGGAAATCTTCGCACGGCGCGTCTTGCAACCTGGCTTAACCGACTGCGCCATGTACTCCGGAAAAACTCGCTCATCGGCAGCCGCAAAAACATTTCCGCGCATTACGACCTGAGCAACGATTTTTTCAAGCTCTGGCTGGACCCCACGATGATGTATTCGGCCGCGTATTTCGAACGGCCGGATCAATCGCTGGAGGAAGCGCAGCGGGCCAAAATTCGAAAATTGATCCAGGCCGCGAGGATCGGACCGAATCACCATGTGCTCGAAATTGGATCGGGATGGGGGGGATTCGCCATTGAAGCTGTCAGGTTGACTGGCTGCAGGGTCACATCCATAACCATCTCAGAACGCCAGCTCGAGGAGGCCCGCAACCGCGCACGAGCGGCGGGTCTCGACGACCGCATCGAATTTCGATTATGCGATTACCGGAGGATCGAAGGCCGATTCGACCGCATCGTTTCGATTGAAATGCTCGAGGCAGTCGGTCGTGAATATTTCGGCGCCTTCTTCGAAACCCTGGATCGGGCCCTTCAACCGAATGGCGTCATTGCTTTACAGGTCATCACGATTCCGGACCAGCGATATCGCGATTACTGCCGCAGCACGGACTGGATTCAGCAACGAATTTTTCCGGGAGGCCATCTTCCCGCATTGAGCGCCCTGCTGAACGCCATGGCGAGGCATTCCTCCCTTCACATTGAATCGGTCGAAAACATCGGCCCGCACTACGCACCCACCCTCCGCCGCTGGGCTGAAAATTTCGAGGCCCATCGGGATGAAATCCAGGCGCTTGGATTTGACGACGCGTTCCTACGCAAGTGGCGGTATTATCTCGGCTACTGCGAAGCAGCATTTGCGACCCGCGCCCTCGATGACCTGCAGATTGTGCTCACTCGCGCCTGCAATCCTTCGCTTCGACTCGCCTATCGCTGAAAATGCGGCCTATGCCGCCAGTGCGATCCATGCGTAGAGGATCGCAAACGAGGCCAATGTGACGGGGATCCCAGCCCGCGCATGATCGGCGAAAGAAATTTCGATTCCCGACTGCTTGGCCTGCTCAATCACAATCAGGTTTGCGATGCTGCCAATCGTGATCAGATTCCCAGCGAACGTGCTGGCCAGCGCGAGAACATACCAGGGCTCCGGCGGAGATGTCGGAATGAATTTGGTCAACAGCATCACCGCCGGAACATTACTGACCAGATTGCTGAGGACGGCGGAGAGTCCCGCCAGCACCATCGGCGCATCGAGGTGGATCCCGTGCGCACGGAGGGTCTCGACGATATAGGCCGGCCAGCCCGTGTTCTCAAAACCTCGCACGACAACGAACAGGCCGATGAACAATGTAATCAGATGCCAGTCGACAAGCCCCATGATGGAACGGGTCGCCATCCGGCGGCTGCAGAGAAGAACACCTGCGGCGACCAAGGCCGATAATTCGCGAGGAACAGACGTGAAAAACGAGGCGATCAACAGGGCGGTCACCACCAGACCCTTCGCGCTCTGGCGGCGATCGTAATCCGGCCAGTCACCCTTCGGAATCGCGGGCCCTTTAGCCATCCAGGCTCCGCGGAAAAGCCCGACCAGAATGGCGAAGGCGGCAGCAAGGGCGAAGACACTCGGAATCGAGCACCACAGCGTAAAATGGAGGAAGGAGAGATTTGCCACCTGGCCGATCAACATATTTTGCGGATTCCCGATAATCGTCGCCGCGGAGCCAATGTTGCTCGAGATGGCAAGCCCCAGAAGGTACGGCAGGGGATTCAAACCGCGCCGGGAAAGAGACCAACAAAGTACCGGCGTAAAGGCGAGACAAACGATGTCGTTCGCGAGAACGGCGGAAAGCAAAGCGGAAACCACCATCAGTCCCCATAAAAAGAGGGCTGGACGATCCATGAAACGAGTCAATTGCAGCGCGACATGCGTGTAGAAACCACCAAGGCGGAACTGGGAGGACAAGACCATCAGGCCGAACAACAGCAAAATCGTCGGCATATCCACTGCCCCCACCGCCTCCTCCGTGTTCAACACGCCAAATGCGATCATGGCAACGCCACCTAGCAGGGCGATTCCCGTCCGGTCGATCGCCAGGCCGGGGATCTCGCCCAGCGCAACGCCCAGGTAAGTCAGCAGAAAAATGCCCACTGCCGGTGTAAGGAATTCAGGCATGCCGTGAAGTATTGCTGTGATCTCTGTTTTGTAAATTGCGATGAATGCGCTGATCTTTGGAATCACCGGCGGCATCGGACATGAGTTGGCCCGTCTCTTGGTTGCCCAAGGCCATCGCATTTTTGGTTCGGCGCGGAATGAGGACCGTCTCCAATCACTGGCCGCCTCGCTGGGATGCAACGTCATGGCCGGCGATGTGACGAATCCGCGCGATGTGGACCGCGTCGTGGATACAGCCAATCAGTCGATGGGTGGATTGGATGCCGTTGCCTTATGCGTCGGCAGCATCCTCCTGAAACCGGCCCACCTGACAACCGATGAGGAGTGGCAGTCGACCCTGGCGGTAAATCTGAGCAGTGCGTTCTATGTTACGCGCGCGTCCGCCAAGGCGATGAGCGCGTCGGGTGGCTCAGTTGTGTTGGTGTCCACATGCGCGGCGAGGGTCGGACTTCCGAACCATGAGGCAATCGCTGCTGCGAAAGCCGGCGTTGAAGGTCTCGCGCGGTCGGCGGCCGCAACCTATGCCACGCGAAAAATTCGATTTAATGTGGTGGCGCCAGGTCTCGTGGACACGCCACTCGCCGCCCGAATCACCGGCAATGAAATGGCTTTGAAGGCTTCCCTCGCCATGCACCCGCTGGGCCGCATCGGCACGCCGCGGGATGTGGCCTCCGCGATTGCCTGGCTCATGGATCCGAATCAGAGCTGGGTTACCGGTCAGGTCCTCGGTGTGGACGGAGGGCTGGCCTCGCTACGCGGCCGTTGAGCCACAATGGCCACTGCCGCAACCATTGTTTGGTTTCGACGCGATCTGCGGCTCCATGATCATGAGGCCCTTAGTGCCGCGCTGAAGCGCGGCGGTTCTATTGTACCGGTCTTCATCTGGGCGCCGGACGAGGAATCTCCCTGGCCGCCCGGCAGCGCCTCCAAATGGTGGCTCCACGAGAGCCTTACTGCCTTCGACGCTTCCTTGCGCGAGCTCGGCAGCCGACTGGTCATTCGCCGAGGTCCTTCCCTCGAGGCTCTGGACAAGTTGATCCGTGAGACGGGCGCGTCAGCGATTTATTGGAGTCGTCTCTATGAGCCCGCTGTGATTGAGCGGGACAAGCAGATCAAAAGCCATCTTCGCGCCCGTGGCATCGACGCCCGATCCTTCAATGCTTCCCTTTTGCACGAACCGTGGACCATCCAAACGTCCTCCGGCAAACCCTATCAGGTGTTTACGCCCTTTTATCGGGCCTGCCAGGAAATCGGCGACCCCTCCACCCCGTTGCCGGCACCCCGCGAACTCCCTTCCTGTCCGCCCGTCGATTCTCTGACCATCGCGGATCTCGGTCTTTTGCCTCGAATTCCTTGGTATCACGGCATGGCCCAGTCTTGGCAGCCGGGCGAGACCGGCGCCCTTCGACGGCTCGAGTCATTTTCACCCAAGGCGCCGGCTTACAAGGTCGACCGCGACCGCCCCGACCTTGAAAGCACGTCGCGTTTGTCGCCCCACCTTCACTTCGGTGAGATTAGCCCGCGCATGATGTGGTGGGCCATCCGCAAAGCCCATCCCGGCGGCTCTGCCGAATCCTATTTGAGGCAACTGATCTGGCGGGAATTTGCTCATCATCTGCTTTTCCATTTCCCATACACTGCCACAGAGCCGCTCCGGCCTGAATTCAGGTCCTTTCCCTGGCGCGAAAATCCCGCCGCTCTGAAGGCGTGGCAAAAGGGGCGAACGGGCTACCCAATCGTCGACGCAGGAATGAGAGAACTCTGGCACACCGGCTGGATGCACAATCGGGTGCGCATGATTGTCGCCTCTTTCCTCGTCAAAGACCTTCTTGTTCCCTGGCAGCGCGGAGCGGAATGGTTCTGGGACACTTTGGTCGATGCGGATTTGGCGAACAACACATTGGGATGGCAATGGACGGCGGGCTGCGGCGCGGATGCTGCGCCCTACTTTCGGATTTTCAACCCCATCCTGCAGGGGGAGAAATTCGATCCTGACGGCGAGTACGTCCGTCGGTGGGTTCCAGAATTGGCATCGCTACCCTCCCCTATGATCCACCGAGTGCCCGAGCTACCCGACGCCACACTGCGTCAATTTGGTATTGAGCTCGGCCGCGATTATCCCCGGCCCCTCGTCGACCATGCCAGCGCCCGCGACGTCGCGCTGGCCGCATTTGACGCCATTCGACGCGCTCAGTAAAACGCTCACCGGCTTCTCACAATTTGCTAACACATCTTTTCGACCTTAGATGGCAATCGGGAGTCCTGTGCATGGCCAAAAAGCGCATCCTGTTGATCGAGGACGACGAGGACATCCAGGAACTCGTATCCTTCCATTTGGGGAAGGAGGGATACACCGTTCAAGTGATCGCTTCGGGTGAGGCGGCGCTGGAGGCGGCCCGGAAGTCAACCCCCGACCTGATTCTTCTCGATCTGATGTTGCCCGGCATCGACGGGCTGCAGGTCTGTCGAAACCTGCGCGGGGAGCCAAAGACGCGCCACATTCCGATCGTCATGCTGACGGCCAAGGGCGAGGAAACGGACATCGTCACAGGCCTCGAGGTCGGCGCGGACGATTACATCACGAAACCTTTCAGCCCCCGGGTGCTCGTGGCTCGGATCCGGAATGTTCTTCGGCGAAAATCCCGAGATGTCCCCGACGATCAATCTCCGATCCACGTGCACGATCTCGTCATTCACCCTGGGCGGCATGAAGTGCTGCTCAAGGGCAAGCGAATTGACCTGACCTTCACTGAATTTCGGGTGCTTCAATTTCTCGCCCGCAGGCCCGGCTGGGTGTATACACGGCAGCAGATCGTCGATGCGGTTCGCGGCGAGGATTACGCCGTAACGGACCGCTCGGTTGACGTGCAGATCGTCGGCCTCCGACGAAAACTCGGTCCCGCCGGAGAATACATCGAGACCGTTCGCGGCGTCGGCTATCGGTTTCGCGAGTAACCCGACGGTGCCGACGCCGCTGTCATGGACCGGAAGGAGAAACCAATCGTGAAAAGAGTCCAAATCCTCGTTTGTCGAATTCTGGGGATCGCCTCTCTTCTCGCCGCCTCCTACGCGGCAGTCCCGCCCACAGTCGATGAACGCCTGCCGCTATATGAGCGCGTGGAAGGCGTGGCTGGGAACCTCAACAGCATCGGTTCGGACACGCTCAACAATCTAATGACTCTGTGGGCGGAAGGGTTTCGCGCCCAGTATCCGAACGTGGTGATTCAAATCGAGGGCAAGGGATCTTCCACTGCCCCGCCCGCCCTGATTGAAGGAACGGCGCAACTGGGCCCGATGAGCCGCCCGATGAAGTCCTCTGAGATCGATGCGTTCGAGGCCCGTTATGGTTATAAACCAACCGAAATACGCGTTGCGATCGACGCGCTGGCCGTCTTCGCGCACAAGGACAACCCCATCAAGGGCCTCACGATGCAGCAGATCGACAGCATCTTTTCCACCACGCGAAAATTGGGCGGTCCCGACATCACAACCTGGGGTCAGCTCGGGCTATCCGGCGACTGGGCCAACCGTCCCATCTCATTGTACGGCCGAAACAGCGCCTCCGGCACGTACGGATTTTTCAAGGAGCATGCGCTGGCGAAAGGCGATTTCCGGCCCACGGTGAAGGAGCAGCCCGGTTCATCTTCCGTGATCCTCGGCGTCGCTGGCGATCTTTACGCGCTCGGCTACTCAGGTATCGGCTATGCAAGCGCCGGCGTTCGAGCGCTGCCTATCGGTCTTTCGGAGGATGCTCTGTTTGAAGCAACCCCCGAAAATTGTTTGAGCGGCGATTATCCCCTCGCGCGGTTCTTGGTCATTTACGTGAACAAGAAGCCGGGCCAGCCGATTGATAAGTTGACCGGTGAATTTCTACGATATGTCCTTTCGCGGGCTGGCCAGGAAGTGGTTGTCAAGGACGGATACTATCCGCTGCCGGCCGAAATCGTTCAAGAAGAGCTCCGCAAGCTTGAATAATCGCGATAACCCACGGAGCGATCGAGGCGTCCCGGACGCTCTAACGATGCCCGACAAGCCGGCCCGAGGCTATGAAATCGCCCCTTCCGTACTCTGGACGGATCGGGTCATGTATTATGTGATCAAAATCGGCGGCTTGAGCATCATCACTGCTGTTCTGGCAATCTTCCTGTTCATCTTTTGGCAGATCTGGCCTCTCTTTCAACCCGCCAAAGTAGTTCCGGACGCCTCATGGGCGCTGCCGCCCGGCGACTACATCGCCATGGGCGCGGACGAATGGTCGGAGTATCCTTTTGCGCTCACCCGCGACGGCCGCTTGCTATTCATTCGAACAGTAGAGAACGGCGCGATCGAGGAGCGACCTCTGCCCTTGCCGGCCGGTGAAAAAATCTCGTCTGTCTTTTACCATCCGAAACGGCAGGAATTGGTCCTCGGAACGGATCGCGGGACCCTTCATGTGATCGAGATTGGTTATTCCACTCGTTTCGAGGGCGACAGACGTACCGTGCTCGCCGAGCCGCGGATCACCCTCTCCGTACCCCTCGGCGTCCCTAGCCACCCCATCCTACTTGGCGATCTTGACGGTTTGGGCGGCCATCGTCTGGCTGCTGCCCTGCAACGGATTGATGGAGAATACCGGCTGACCGCCGCACTGTTGACGCAGCGTCGAACGCTCGTCGGCGCCGGAAACTGGACTCTCACTCGCACTTGGGATCTGACCCGGGAGCTCTCCAGTGAACCTCTGCGGTTAATGGTCAACGAACGCGCAGACGGCCTTATCCTCGCGCTATCTGACGGCACCATCAAATATTTCGCCCGAGAGGTACATGACCTTGCGCTCCGCCAGACGTTTACGCCATTTGCCGGCGACAGCGGAACGGGATCCATCGCTGTGGTCGAATTCTTGTTTGGCGACGATTCGGTGGTCGTGGCCGATACGCACGGTGAAAACAAAATTTACAGCCTGTACGAACAAGGCTCTGCAGGGCGCCGGTTCGGCCTGACCAAACAATTCCCCTCGCTCGGCGCTCAACCTTCGGCCTATGCAAAGAGCCTGCGCAACAAGGCCTTCCTGCTGTCAGGGGAAAACCGGGCATCGCTACGTTTTGCAACCACGGAGCGAATCCGATGGGAGGCCGATCTCCCCTTTGAGGTGAGACTCGCCTTTCTCGGCTCCAAATATGATTCCATATGGCTGCTAGACGCTTCTGCTCGGCTGCACCGGTTCACCCTCGATGACCCCCACCCCGAGGCGGGATTGCGGGCTTTTTTTGGCAAAATTTGGTATGAGGGCGCTCCGGAGCCGGCCTTTGCCTGGCAGAGCACAGGAGCTACTGACGATTTCGAGCCTAAATTGTCGATGGTGCCTCTGCTTCTGGGCACCATCAAGGGCACCGTCTATGCGATGCTGTTTTCGACTCCCCTCGCGTTGCTCGCGGCCCTTTACACGTCCCAGTTCGCTCACCCCGACATTCGACGCCTCATCAAACCGACGATGGAGATCATGGCCTCGCTGCCATCGGTCATTCTCGGCTTTCTCGCTGCCCTTTGGCTGGCGCCGCTGCTCGAACAGCGGGTGCCATCAGTCCTGTTGATGCTCATCGCCCTACCCCTCACGGCCTGCGCGGTTGGCGCGCTGTGGAACCGTCTCCCAGCCCGCGCGCGGCGTTTTGTCCGCACTGGTTATGAATTCCTCTACATCGCACCCCTTCTCGCCGCCGTCGGGTATGTGGCATGGCAGGCGGGGCCGTTTCTCGAATCGATCCTCTTTGTGGCGCGCGACCCCTCCACGGGTGTGTCGATTGCCGATTTCCGCCTCTGGTGGATCCAGACCGTCGGATTGCCCTTTGAACAGCGAAACTCACTGGTCGTCGGATTCATGATGGGATTCGCGGTGATCCCGATAATTTTTACGATCGCCGAAGATTCCCTCTCCAATGTACCTCCGGCCTTCCGCTCCGCCTCCCTCGCCTTGGGCGCCAGCCGTTGGCAAACGGCGGTGAAAGTCGTGCTGCCCACGGCCTCCGCGGGAATCTTTTCGGCCCTGATGATCGGCTTCGGCCGTGCGGTTGGCGAAACCATGATCGTGCTGATGGCAACAGGCAACACGCCGATCATGGATTTCAACATCTTTTCCGGCATGCGCACCCTGTCCGCCAACATCGCGGTCGAACTGCCGGAAGCACCGCACAACAGCACGCTGTATCGGGCGCTCTTTCTCGGCGCGATGCTCCTCTTTCTGATGACCTTCCTGCTCAACACACTGGCCGAATTGTTGCGGCATCACCTTCGGGAAAAGTTTAAGGCGATCTAGCCCCGTGAAGCCCCATCCCGCCAACAGACAATTCCGCGTCGCCGGCGAAACCGGCGTCTGGCTGACCTCTATGGGGCTCGCGCTCGGATTGATGATGGTCCTCGGCCTGCTGCTGCTCATCTCGTATAACGGGATCCGAAGTTTCTGGCCGAAACCGGTTGTCGAAATCGAGATTTCCCCATCGAGTCCGGCGGCAGTCCGCGGCCAGACCCAGCTTGGCGGCATCGTTGTTCGCACGAGGGATCGCATGATCCCTCAGCCAGACGGCCGAGAAGCCGAACGCGAATGGCACCTCCAGATCGGCAACAAGGACGTGTATGGCATGGGATTCCGATACGTGCCCATTCGCGACATCCTCGCCAAGCGCTTTCCGCTCGAGGCGATGGTGATCGAACGGATGGAATACGGAAATGCCATCGGAATACCTCTCGCGATCGTACGGCCTGGTGGGCAGCGCATCGGAGCCGAAGATCCGGCTTTCGACGATACGCTCAGCCTCGAACTGGAACGCGTGAAGGCTCTTCGCAAAACATTGCGAACCGTCGAAAAAATCCAGATCGGCCGAATCAACCACGAGCTCAAGCGGCTGGCGCGGGATTCGGACCTCTCCGACGAAGAGCTCCGCCGCCGCGAAGCCGATCTTCGCGAACGACATCGGGAACTGGCCGCCCGTGCCCTCGAGCTTCGCGCCCAGTTGGATCGCGGCGAGTTGGTCTATCGCCTCTTCACCGGCGAGGAGCGGTCCATTTCGCTCGGTCAGCTCGTCAAGGTCCATTTCCCCAACCGGATGAGCTTCGCGCAAAAGACCTGGTTATTCGCGCAGAATCTCTTCGATTTCCTGACGGATGAGCCGCGTGAGGCGAATACCGAGGGGGGTATCTTCCCGGCCATTTTCGGCACGTTTGTGATGACCGTGCTGATGAGCATCGCAGTCATGCCGTTTGGCGTCCTCGCTGCGATCTACCTGCGGGAATATGCCCGGCAAACCCTGCTCACCCGCGCTGTGCGCATCTCTGTGAACAACCTCGCCGGCGTGCCGTCCATTGTCTTTGGCGTCTTCGGCCTTGGATTTTTCGTGTATCTGGCGGGTGGAACGATCGACCGGCTGTTTTATTCTTCCGCACTGCCGACCCCTACGTTCGGAACCGGGGGCATTTTGTGGGCATCTCTCACGCTTGCGCTGATGACCGTTCCGGTGGTCATTGTCGCCACGGAGGAGGCGCTAGCCGCTGTACCCCGCGGAACGCGGGAAGGCTCGCTAGCGCTGGGCGCGTCCAAATGGCAGACCATCTATCGCGTCGTCCTGCCCGCCGCCGCGCCGGGTATCATGACCGGCCTCGTGCTGGCGATGGCGCGCGGCGCAGGGGAGGTCGCGCCGCTGATGCTCGTCGGCGTGGTCAAGTTAGCCCCCACCCTACCGATCGACGGCATCTTCCCGTTCATTCACCTCGACCGCAAATTCATGCACCTTGGCTTCCATATCTATGACCTCGGCTTCCAATCCCCGGATTCGGATGCCGCACGCCCGATGGTGTTCGGCACAACCCTTTTCCTGATCGCCCTTGTGATTATCCTGAACCTAGGCGCTATCATCATTCGTGAGCGACTGCGCCGGAAATACGCCACGGGAGCCTTTTGAGCCATGGAACAACCGCCTCCTTCCGACATTGTGCTCGACGTGCGGGACCTCAATTTTTTCTACGGAAGCCATCAGGCCCTCTTCCAAATCAACCTCCCGATCCCGCGGCGGCAGTGCACCGCATTCATTGGACCCTCCGGCTGCGGCAAATCCACCCTGCTGCGCTGCTTCAATCGCATGAACGACCTAATCGACGGCATCCGGATGGAGGGCTCGATCCGCCTGGACGGCATGGAGATCAATTCGCCCCACCTCGATGTCATCGCCCTGCGCCGCCGTGTCGGCATGGTGTTCCAAAAATCGAATCCCTTCCCCAAATCGATTTACGAAAATGTCGTCTACGGGCTCCGCATCGCCGGCGTTAACAGCCGCTCCATCCTGGACGAGGTCGTCGAGCGGTGTCTTCGCAAGGCCGCGCTGTGGGACGAGGTCAAGGATCGCCTCCACACCTCGGCGCTCCAGCTTTCTGGCGGCCAGATGCAGCGGCTCTGCATTGCGCGCTGCATTGCGGTCAATCCCGACGTCATCCTAATGGACGAGCCGTGTTCGGCGCTTGACCCTCGGTCAACGTCCCGAATCGAGGACCTGATTGCCGAGCTCCGCCAAGACTATACGATCATCATCGTCACCCACAACATGCAGCAGGCGGCGCGCGTTTCCGACTGGACGGCGTTCTTTTATGAGGGAAAGTTGGTGGAGTACGGGCCGACGGACCAGCTTTTCCGAAAACCCGCCAATCCGCAGACCCAGGATTACATCACCGGCAGGTTCGGATGAGAGCGCGACTCGCTCAAAAGCCGTCCGCCGCCTCGGGAGAAATACCATGGCTATTCATTTGATGCGCGAGTTGCAAAACCTCAAGAAGCTGAGCCTGACCATGGCCGCCATGGTGGAGGAGAACCTGCGTCTGGCGGTCAAATCGGCCCGGGAGCGCAACGAACCTCTCGCCCGGAAGGTTATCGAGGCTGACCACGAGATTGATCGCCAGGAGGTCGCCGTCGAGGAGGAATGCCTCAAGATTCTCGCGCTTTATCAGCCGGTCGCCAACGACCTCCGCTTCGTCGTGGCTATGATCAAAATCAACCATGACCTCGAGCGAATCGGCGACCTCGCCGTCAATATCGCCGAGCGGGCCATCGTGCTCGCCCAGCGGCCCCCGCTTACCCGGGACTACGACTTGAAAACGCTCGCCGATGCCGCCCTCCACATGGTCAGCCGCAGCCTCGACGCCCTGATCAACCAGGATGCCCAGCTCGCCCGGGAAATCTGGCTTTCCGACGACACCGTCGACAATCTCAACCGCAAGCTGCTCGACGAGGTCGAGGAGGATCTGGCCGCCCGCCCAAACGAGCTCCGCAGTCTTCTCGCCCTGACGTCGATCTCGCGAACCCTCGAACGCATCGCCGACCACGCAACCAACATTTCAAAGGACGTGATCTACATGATCGAGGGCGACATTGTGCGGCACCGCTCGCGATTCCTTCGAGCACAAGCGCCGGCACCCTCCGCCTGATCGATTGCGCGGCCATCCCTCGTCCCTTATCATCGTCGGGTCATGTCCATTGACGCGCTCCGTACGCTGCCGCCCGACTATCACATGCATACCCCTCTCTGCAAACACGCCGAGGGGGATCCCCTTGAGTACGCCCGCGCCGCCGCTGCCGCGGGCGTGCCGCAAATCGCCATCACCGACCACGGGCCGACCGACGACGGTTTCGGCATCGACCACCGGATGGAGCTCGCCCAGTTCGGCGACTACCTGGACATGGTCGGTCGGGCCAAGCGCGATTCGCCGGTGCCGGTCCTGCTCGGCATCGAAGCGGACTACTACCGCGGGTGCGTTCGATTCCTTGCCCCCTTCCTCGAGCGACACCCGTTCGACATCGTTCTCGGCTCAGTCCATTTCCTCAATTATTGGGGGCACCCGACAGAACCGCGCGGGCTTGCCGATGGCTTCGACCCTTTGGAGACCTGGCGCCTATATTTTCAAAGGATTGGTGAGCTGGCCGACACGCGATTGTATGACGTCGTCGCGCACCTGGACCTTCCGAAACGGTTCCTGCCAACACTGCCCATCGAAAAGCTGAAACAATTTGCCCTGCCCGCCCTTGACCGGATCGCCGCCGCCGGCATGGCCATCGAAATCAATACCTCTGGTGCCCGCCATCTCGCCGGCGAGATGTACCCTTCGCTCGCCCTGCTCTCCTGGGCGCGGGAGCGAGGCATCGGGCTTACGTTCGGATCCGACGCCCACCTGCCTATCCGAGTGGGCGAAGGCTTTCTTGCCGCCGTCTCCCTCGCGCGGACGGCCGGCTTCACCACCTCACGCATCTACGAACGGCGCCGCTTTAGAGAAATCCCTCTGCCGCAAGCCCCTGCCTCACCCGCCTCACCGGCCGCCGAAACGTCGAGCGGCTGACTGCATCAACGCGAACCCTCATTTCCATTTCGCCTCTGTATCGGCTCCCCTTTGCCGCGCTGCTCTGCACAACTGAATCATTGGACCCCAAATTTCCATGCTATGTAAATTCCATCGCATGGAAGGCCGGGCCTCTAATTTTTCCATGGAATGGAAAATCTGCAGCGGCTCTCCTCGTTGCCGCTCCGCCGCGCGGGCAGACCCTTCGCCGGCGCGGCTTGCGGTCAAGACCCTGCGGCCAGCCGTGCCGCCATGCGGCGTAGCTCTTTTACGTCGAGCTTCCCGCTGCCCGTCATTGGAAGCGCGTCGATGCGGAAATACGAATCGCGCGAAGGGCGCCACAGGTTCGGTAGGTTGCTGGACATCATGATCCGGTGCAGCGTTTCCGCATCCCCCGCCGCGTCCAAATAGAGCACCACAAGCCGTTCGCCCTTTCGTTCGCACGGGATCGACGCGACAGCGAGAACGGCGTCGGTGGCGTTGAGCGCGCGCAGATAGACCTCTTCAATCGCGAGATGCGGCACCATTTCGCCGCCGATCTTGCTGAAGCGCGCGAGGCGATCAGTGATGAACACGTAGCCCTCTTCGTCGATGCGCGCCATATCGCCGGTTTTGTACCAACCCTCGACGATAGCCTGGGCCGTTAGTTCAGGCCGATCGAGGTAGCCCTTCATCACGTTCGGACCCTTGATGAGGAGAAGGCCGGGCTCGCCGAACCCGAGCGGATGCCCCGTGTCGGGGTCCACAACGCGGGCGACTACGCCCGGAACCGGCTGCCCGACGGAGCCGTCCTTTCGGGTGCCCCGGTAGACCCCGTCAATGTCGACATCTGGCAGGCTCAACGTGGCGACGGGCGCAAGTTCCGTTGTACCGTAGCCTTCGATGGGCCGGAGTCCGAATTTCGCCTCGAATTCATCGGCGAGCCGGGCCTTAAGTTTTTCCGCACCGGTGATAACGACTCGGAGGGTCCGGAAGTCCTCCGGGTTGGCTTTTTTCATGTAGGAGGCGAGGAATGTCGGTGTGGCAAAGAGGGCGGTGCATTTCCGCTCGCGGACGACCTCGACGATTTTCGCGGCGTCCAATGGGCTCACGTGATAGCTGGTCGAGATTCCGGATACGGCGGGGAACCAGAGTCCGCAGGTAAAGCCGAAGGAATGGAACAGCGGGAGCGACGCGCAGAGGCGGTCTTCGCAAGTCGGTCGCAGCACGAGGGAAAAGGACTCGATATTCGCGGCTATGTTATGATGGGTCAGCATGATCCCTTTTGGCGCGCCGGTTGTGCCGGAGGAGAAAATGATGGTCGCTACATCGTCCGGCGAGGCGCGGCGCAGGGGGGTGATCGCGCAGACCGGCGCGGCAAGCGCGACAAGGGCGGCTCGGATTTTCTGAGCGGTTCCGATTTGTGCGCGCAAATCCTCGGCGAAGACGAGGCCGGGCAAATTCGCAAATTGCGGAAATTTCTCCACGAAGGCCCGCGCCGTGATGATGGTTCGAAGCCCCGCCTGTTCGATTGCCGAATTGAACGCCTCCGCAGAGGCCGTGAAGTTGAGGTTGACAGAGGTTTTCCGCAACAGCGCCAGCGCAACATTCACGAGAAAGCCGCCGACGCTGGGCGGCAGCAGAACCCCGACATTTTGCTGGGAAGCGAGGGGCCGGCGCAGCACACGAGCGAGAGCGATGGCGCCGATCAGCGCCTCCCCTAGCGTGATCGAGCGTCCCGCAGTATCGTCGAGCGCGCGTTTGGATCGGTTTCGCCGCGCCATGCGGATGAACAGCTCGGCAAGGGAGCGATGCAGCGGCTTCCGGGTTGCCGCCGCCTCGCAGGATGTCTCCATCAGGGCATTCCGGATTTGCGGCGCCGTGCAGGGAGGAGTCATCGCTCGACCGAAGGCCACCGCGACATGACGCCGCCAGCCGCGATCCGGCCATTCGAGCAGGCGGGAATCGCGAAAGTAACTGTGCGGAGTATTCCACATCCCGCTGATGTAAACCGGGATGATTGGAACGCGCGAGCGGACCGCTAGTTGTTCTACGAATGGGCGGCCGTTCCAGGATGGGCCTTTCCCGAGAGTGGAGTCGTCCGCGAACAGACAGACCAAGCCGCCAGACTCGAGTGTGCGGAGCGCCTTTTTCTCCACGGCCGCAAAAGTTTCGGGAGGGTCGCCCGACCCGAGCGGAACCGCTCGCAGAGCACGCAACCAGGACCGGAACGGACTGGCCTCGTACGCGGACCGGGGGAGAACGAAGAGGATACGGCGGGACTGCGAGGTAAGAATCAGGAACGGATCTAGGCGGGACGCATGGTTTGAGATGAGGATCGCCCCCCCATGCGGCGGAATGGAATCTGCGCCAACCGCGCGTACGCGGTAACGAAGCCGCGTGAACAGCAGTGTCGCAAAACGCACGCCAAATTCCGGCAGGATGGCGACCGACAACAGGCCGAGAACGATCGTGGCAGCACCCATAATCGCAAACCCCCGAGCCGGCGGCAGGCCGAGCGCCACGTTGAAGATGTAGACGAGTGCGGAACCGAGGAGCACGCCGATCCAGCTCAAGAAGCTGTTCGCCGCCAGTATGGAACCGAGTTGTGCCCGCGGGGCACGGAATTGCACAAACGCTTCAAGCGGAATCAGAAACAAGCCGGCGCCGACGCCGGCGAGGAAAATCATGGCCCGGATGCCGTCGAGCGGAAGAGTATCCAGGCCAATCACAAGGGTCGTGCCCGCCAAGAGCAGTGCCCCCGCCGGAACAATACCAAATTCCACACGGCGACCCGACAATCTTCCGGCCAGCCAGGCTCCCGCTCCGATCCCGACAGCCGCGAAGAAGAAGAGATACCCCGACTGCGCTTCCGTGAGCTTCAAGTGAGTCATGCCGAACGGGATCAGGTTCAGTTGCGTGTATGAACCAATCAGCGAAAAGTAGGCCGAGGCAAGAATCGCCATCACGAGTTCGGTGTCGCGCCGTATGGAGGCCATCGTGCGCCAGACATCGTCCACAACAAACAAGGAGGGCGCGGATTTCCTGCCCGCGGGTGGTGTTTTTTCGATCCCAAGGGAGGCGATCGTGCCGGCTATAGCGATCCCTACACAGACGAGGGCCGCGTACACGAGGCGGTCGCGGAAGATCTCGCCCAGCCAAGGGCCCAAGGCAGTGCCGCAAATGATCGCGACATATGTGAACATGATGATCGTGCCGTTCGCGGCGGAGAGCTGATCGCGGGGAACCAGTTCGGGAATGATGCCGTATTTGCTCGGCCCGAACAGCGCGCTCTGGGTCGACATCAAGAACAGCACGATGTAGGCGCCAGGTGCCCATTTCGCATGGAAGGCCGCAACCGCAAGCGCCATCACGGCAATTTCCAACACTTTGACGAATACGGTGATCGATCGTTTGCTGAATCGATCGGCGAGGGCACCGGCGGCGGGCGTGAACAGCAGGAAGGGAATGACGAAAATGGCTCCTCCAAGCGCGACCCATTCGCTGGCCCGTTCTTCCCCGAGCAGTCGAATTACGTAAAAGAACGACAGCAATTTGAATATGTTGTCGTTCATCGCGCCGAGAAACTGGGTCGCATTCAGCCAGGCGAACGATTTGCCAAACCGACGGATCATTTGGGCGGTCCTCCTGTGGTTGGGGCTTCCGCTGCTTCCACAAATTCTACCACGGAGCGCACAATCTCCTGCCATCCGTAGTCCAAGGGTATAACGTGCCCCGCGTTCGGTGCATGCACCAGTTTCTTGCGAGGCGCTCGCAGATCTTCATAAAATTTCAGGCAAGCACGACGACTGACGACCTTGTCAGATCCGGGGACGACAATTAATGTCGGTATATTCAATTCGGTCGGACGCGACCGGACACGCCGCGTCAACCGGAACATGGCCGAATACATAGACATCGGCAGGAAACGGTCGCGGTCTTCCGCCACGCCTTCTTTTTTCGCATGAAGATCCACAGGGAATGCAGTTCCGAGTATCGTATCCGGTGTCAGAATCTTTTCGGCGACGGCAAACAGGGTCTCGGGCGGAAGTCCGAGGCTTCGGCGCGTCGAGACTTGAATCAACGGCGCGATAAGCGCCAGCCCGTCCACCGCTTGCCGGTCCGTTTGTGCTAGGTCCAAGGCCAGGGTGGCGCCCATCGAGTGTCCCATCAGCCAGACCGTGTCATGCGTCCGGCGAAGGTCTCGGACTTCGTCGGCAAGTGTACGCTGCCAATCCGATTCATCGACTCGAAGCATCCGCTCCAGCCGTTCGCCAAATCCAGGCAGCCGCATGGCGCGAACGGCATAGCCCCGCTGTGCGAGTTCTGTGGCCATGTGGGAGAAAACGGAGGGACTCGAGGCGAAACCGTGGATGCAAAGGATCGCGACCCGCCCCTCACCCAGCTCAAATGGCGCCGCACCGACACGCACACCGTCGGGACGCCAGGCCGTGGCGCGTTCGCGCTGCGCAGCGCGCATTCGCGTCCACGCCGGGTAGGCTGCCCGGGCCGTAAGGGCCGAGGCAAGGCCGGCAAACAAAAATTTCATCAACATGGGAGTATCACGCGTTTCAGGGTGAGCTGGCGGTTTCCTATCATACCGTCTTCGGAACGAGCGAAGTTTTTCGATCACCCTCGATTCAGTGGGACCTGAGGCGAGAAATCTATTCGCCAAGAAGCGTTTGTGAGGGTAATTTTTGCTGAACCAAGATCTGTCGATGAAAACGATTCTCTCTTTTGTTGACGATTTGTACGAAGACCTCGAGCTCTGGTATCCCAAACTTCGGCTCGAGGAAGAGGGTTGGAAAGTCATCGTGGCGGGACCCAAGGCCGGCACCGTGTATAAGGGAAAGCACGGGTATCCGTGCCGGGCGGATATCGATATCGGAGACGTGGAGGAACCCTTGATTTATGACGCCCTGCTGGTCCCGGGCGGCTTTGCCCCGGACAAGTTGCGGCGCGATCCCACAGTGCTGAATGTGGTGCGCGTCTTGCACCGGGCGAAGCGGCCCATCGCGTTTATCTGCCACGCGGGGTGGATCCTGATTTCCGCGGATATCTTGCGGGGCCGGCGCGCCACCAGCACGGTCGGCATCCGCGACGACATGCAGAACGCGGGCGCCATCTGGATCGACGCTCCGCTAGTGGTCGATGAAAACCTGATCAGCTCGCGAACGCCGGTCGACCTGCCCGTATTTGCCGCCGCATTGGTCCGAGCCCTCAAGGGCGAACCGATATCATCCACCCCATAGCGGCGAGGGATACTCGCCGGATCGGATCCTCGCAGCAATCCCGTCCCGGACCACCGGTTTGTCTTCCGGATAGGTCATTCCGAGCCAGCGCGCCGTCGTAGGAACAACCCGCACGCGGACGACGCCCTCAGCGACGAGGCCGTCGATGATCGTCGGAATCGCCAGCTCTGCCTTCGGGCTTTGGCTATTCGCGCGCAAAAAATCCACGAAAACCCGCTCAAGGTGAGGAAACAGAGCCGGGGTAAATCCCCAAAAGTTCATCGATACGGTTGTATCGGGCGAAATGGGTTCCAGTCCCTTTTCCGTTTGCGCGACGATCTTGCCATTCCGCTTTTCAATATGCGTCCGCTCGACCACTCGCCGAAGGAATCCGTGGTCATCGACCTCGCAAATGCCGCGAGAAACCGCACCGTGCTCCGACAGCGTCTCCGACAAGCGATATCCCGCGAGGTAAAACTCCGTGGAATCGGCTGAAGCTTGCGTGAGGGGCTGCGCCATCGCGTGGAAGGCCTCGCGCCCATAGAAGTCGTCCGCGTTGATGACGGCGAACGGCTCATGGACAATCTGTCTGACTGATAAAATGGCGTGTCCGGTGCCCCAGGGTTTCGTCCGTTCCGGCGGCGGCCTGAAACCGGCCGGTAAATCGCCCAGTTCCTGGAAAGCATAATCGACGCGGGCGTTGCGGGAGATTGCGCGGTCAATCACCGCCCGAAAAGGGGCCTCTATATCCCGACGGATGATGAAGACCACACGGCCGAATCCGGCCCGCAGCGCATCATACACGCTGTATTCAATGACGATTTCACCATGGGGACCCACGGGATCGATTTGTTTTAGCCCGCCATAGCGGCTCCCCATTCCGGCAGCCATGACAACAAGCGCAGGTTTCATTCATCCGACTCCCAAAGCTGGCGGAGACCGACCTCCAAGTTCACTTTTGCTTCAAATCCCAATATTTCTTTGGCCCGGGAAACATCCGCAACCGATCGCCGAACATCGCCCGGGCGAGCCGGCTGAAACTCGGTCGGCATCCGTTTCCCAGCGATTCTGGCCAGAAGGTCGATTAGCGTCAACAAGTCGGTTTCTTGGCCTGTGGCGAGATTAATCACCGAGCCATCCGCCACCGGGGTTTGCATGGCGGCCACCAGGCCCGCCACCACATCCCGGACGCTAACAAAATCGCGCGTCTGACGCCCATCGCCGAAAACGGTGAGGGATGCGCCCTGTCGGTACGCGCGGACAAACCGTGAGATGACGCCGCTGTATGGCGAGTTCGGATCCTGCCTCGGGCCATAAACGTTGAAGAACCGCAGGGAAAGCGTTTGAAGCCCATATAGGTGCGCGTAGACCTGCGCGTAGGCTTCGGCCGTAAGTTTGGCCGCCGCATAGGGTGACGCAGGGTTTGGTTTCATGTCCTCTCGCTTGGGGAGGTCCGGCGTGTTGCCGTAGACCGCGGCCGTGCTCGCCACAATGACGCGCTGTACCCCGCGATGCCGTGCGGCCTCTAACACGTTGAGAGTGGTTTCGGCGGTGCGCCGATGGCTCTCCAAAGGATTGCTCACCGATTGAGCGACGGAGACGAGAGACGCCAGATGGAAAACGACCCGGCAACCCAGGCAAGCCGCGGCCGCGTTGGCAAAGCTCGAGATGTCGGTGCGAAGAAACTCGATGCGGTTCATCACTGCGGCAAGATTCTCGAGCCGGCCGCTGGACAGGTCGTCGGCCACTCGTACGCGATAACCGGCGCCCACGAGAGCCTCTGCCAAATGAGAACCGATGAACCCTGCCCCACCCGTGACGAGAATCAAATCGTCCGACATACACTACCGGGCGTTTCCGCTGTCTCCAAAACCCACGGTGGACCGGACGAAATACAGGGGCCTCTTCTTCGTTTCCTCGAAAATTCGGCTGACATACTGGCCAAGGAGGCCCATGCACATCAACTGAATGCCGCCGAGCACTAGAACCACGGCCATCAGAGATGTCCAGCCACGAACGGTATCGATCCAACCGAAGATTTTTCCAAGCACCACCCGCAACGCGAACAGCAAACCGGCCAGGCTAAAAAACAGGCCGATCCCCGTCATCCAGCGCAAAGGGGCGCCGGAGAACGACGTGAAGCCGTCCCACGCAAGATTCAACGATTTCCATATAGGGTATTTCGTCACTCCCGCGTGACGGGCTGCTCGCTCGTAGTACACCGCACATTGTCGGAAACCAACCCAGCAGGTCAGCCCGCGCATGAAGCGATGTAGCTCGCGAACATTTCTCAGGGCGTCCACCACCTTCCGGTCAACAAGACGAAAATCGCCGGCATCCATGGGTACCTTGACCCGGGACATTCGGTAGAAAATCCGGTAAAATGCAGCGGCCAGAAATTTCTTCAGCCACGTCTCGCCCTCGCGGCTCTTGCGCACCGCATAGACTACTTCGAACCCCTCCCGCCACCGCGCCAGAAGCTCCGGAATCACTTCAGGCGGATCTTGGAGATCCGCATCGATGATCACAACCGCGTCGCCGGTCGCATAATCCATCCCCGCCGTGATCGCGATTTGGTGGCCGAAATTCCTCGAAAGCTGGACCAGCTTCACCCGCGGGTCCTCGGCCGCCTTCTGCGTAGCCCACGCCGCGGAGCCGTCGGTGCTGCCGTCGTCGACCAAGACGAGCTCCCATTTCTCCGGCACGTTCGATAGCGCGGATTTCACGCGCTCGTAGAGAACGGGAAGATTCTCCTCCTCATTCAGAAATGGGACAACGACGGAGACGGTTTTCATGGGCACGCAAGGCTAGCAAGGGTCTCGCGAACCAACAAGTATCGTCAAGCGGGCGGTTTGCAGGACTGCTGTCCTTCGTTTATGCTGAACCGATAAGTAAAGCGCGGGAGACCCACACGATGGCCGACGAGCACCGCCCTCATTCCAACCGCTTGATTCACGAAACGAGCCCTTACCTTCGGCAGCATGCGACAAATCCGGTGGATTGGTACCCCTGGGGCGAGGAAGCCCTAAATCGCGCGAAGCTTGAGGATAAACCCATCTTTCTGTCCATCGGCTACTCGGCGTGCCATTGGTGTCACGTCATGGAGCGTGAGTCCTTCGAGAATCCCGAAATTGCGGAAATCCTCAACCGGCATTTTGTTTCGGTGAAAGTCGATCGCGAGGAGCGGCCGGACCTCGATGAATTTTATATGCTGGTGACTCAAATCATGACGGGCCGTGGAGGTTGGCCCAACTCAGTCTGGCTGCTGCCGGACGGTCGACCCTGGTATGCCGGCACCTATTTCCCGCCGGAGGACCGATGGGGCCGGATCGGTTTCAAAACGCTCCTGTTGCGGCTCGCCGAAATCTGGCGAACCCGCCGCGCGGATATCGAGGAGCAGGCGCGGCAGATCATTTCGGCTATGAAGGCTGCCGCATCGCGCCCTGCACCGGAGGTGTACGCGCCACACATGTGGGACAGCTTGTTCCGCCGCGCTCGCCAGGATTGGCTCGACCATGAAGACCGCGAGCACGGCGGCCCCGCGGGCGCGCCGAAATTCCCGCCCCACACGGCGCTAGGGCTGATTCTCGACAGTCCTACTGCGCGGTCCGAATCCGATCTGGACGCCTATGCCTTTCGCACTCTGGATGCGATGGCGCTCGGCGGGATCCGCGACCACATCGGCGGCGGTTTTCACCGCTATTCGACCGATGAGCGCTGGCTTTTGCCGCATTTCGAAAAAATGCTGTACGACAACGCGCAACTCGCTCGCGCGTATTCGCTCGCGGCGGCCCGCTCATCCGATCCCAGGCGCCGGGCGGAGTACGAAGCCGCAGCCCGCGAGACGCTGGACTGGCTGCTCGAGGAAATGACGGATCGCGAGGGCGGCTTTTACTCATCGTTGGACGCGGACAGCGATGGCGAAGAAGGCAAGTATTACGTCTGGTCCCATGAGGAAATCGTCCGCCTTTTAGGGACGGATGCGGCCGACTTTTGCCGGCTCTATAATGTTCGGATCGGTGGAAATTACTTCGAGGAGGCCACGGGACACCCGACCGGACTAAATATTCTGCATCTAACCTCCTTCGTCGATGAACCTGAACGCAGCCGAATGACCAGGTGCCGTGCGGTTTTGAAAGAGGCGCGAAAGGCGCGAGTGCGCCCCGCATGCGACGATAAAATCATCACCTCTTGGAACGGGCTCGCGATTGCCGCGTTAGCTTCCGCGGCGCAGGTTTTCGCAGACCGGCGCTATCTCGCGGCTGCAGAGGCTGCCGCACGATCCCTTCTTCAGCGCAGCGTCGTTGACGGCGAACTCATGAGAATCCGTCAGGGTAACCGCAGCCATGTCCCGGCATTTCTTGAGGACTATGCGGCCCTAACATGGTCGCTTCTCTGCCTGAATGAGGCGACGCGAGACGCTTCATGGCTTGAGGCCGCCGAGCGGCTTGGACGGCATATGATCGACCATTTCGCAGACCCGTTGACCGGAATGCCGTGGTCGGTGGGACCGCGGCATGAAACCCTGCCTGTCAAAATTCCAGACGTCATGGATCAATCTCAGCCCTCTCCCGTGGGATTGGCCATTCGCGTCTGGGCCATTCTCGCAGAGCGCGGAGGCGGCGCTGAGTTTCGGCGCGCGGCAGAACGTGCGCTCGCTGCCGCGCATCCGCTCGCAGCCCGAGCCCCGTCCGCGAGCGCCTCGGTCCTCCACGCGGCGCTGTTTCTCTATCGCAACGCAGCGAACGAAGCCGTGAGCTGGAAGGTGCGACCGCTGGCGCGGTCGGCGGCGCCCGGAGGCGTGGTGGCGCTGGCGGTCGAGGCGGACGTGCCAGCCGGTTGGACCTTGCAACCGTATGAAGGCGGCGCCCCGTTCCGAGTGGAGACCGGGCCTCCCTTCGATTTGGTGAGCATGGATTCGTCCACGGTTCGATTGCGAATGCCACAGGATCCAGCGGGTCTCGAGGTTCATGGCGTTATCCGGCTGTACTTCCGGCCCTGCAATTCGACGGAATGCCTGCCCGAACGCCAAATCGAATTTCCCGTCAGCGTTGCGGTCACGCCCTGAACTTCACATGCACCAATCTAGAGTCCATTATCGGCGTCGCAGCCTCCCTTGGTGTCTTCTAAGGCTGACGGTAATCGCAGTTGCCAGTTTGGCTCTGTCCGGCGCATTCGCCGAGCAGCGTGAGAAAACCGCTGCGCTCGAGTTTCGAATTCTGCGGACACTGCCCCATGACCCGACGGCCTTTACCCAAGGATTGTTGTTCTGGAACGGACGTTTGATCGAAAGCACTGGACTGTATGGGGAATCTTCCCTCAGAGAAGTCGATTTGGACACCGGCGCCGTCATTCGTCGGCGCAACCTCCCATCGGTATTTTTTGGCGAGGGCATCGCGCTCTGGTCCAACCGCATTTTCCAACTGACGTGGCGCGAAAAGATGATGTTTGTCTACAATGCAGAGACCTTCGAAACTTTGGGCTCGTATCCATGGGACGGTGAGGGATGGGGCCTGACGGTCTGGAGCAACCGCCTGGTGGCTAGCGACGGCTCTGAAGTGCTGAGGTTCTACGACCCCCAGACGATGAAGTCTCTCGGGTCCGTCATCGTCCGTGATGGCGATTCGCCCTTGCGAAGATTGAACGAATTAGAAGCCGTCGGACCTGAGATCTTCGCTAATGTCTGGGGAGAATCTCGTGTCGCGAGGATCGACCCCGCGACAGGGCAGGTTCTGGGCTGGCTAGATTTTTCTCCGTTGCTGCCTGAAGAATCGCGTTTATCACGCGAAAATGTTCTGAATGGAATTGCATACAACGAGGCAACCCGCCGCCTGTTTGTCACGGGAAAACGCTGGTCAGTCCTGTATGAACTCGAATTGATCTTTCCGAAACGCTGACTTTCCCGCCACCGACAGGTCATGAAGTAGGCAGGGTACGACTCGGTGGGTCTCCTAAACTTCAACGGGCGGCGGCCCCGTGAAAACGATCGCCTACTTCCCATTTCTGTGAATCTGCATGGATGCCCAGGTTTAAGACAGCGAACCGATCCTCCAAGATCCGGTGCGCCGAGTCCGCCTCAATAAGTTCGACGATCGTCACCGCGATCCCAAGCCTGGCTAGACATAGGGCGTTTCGACCGCCTTCGCCCGCCACCGCCAGCACCATGGATCCGGCTCGCAAGACTTACGCGTGTTCGAAGCGATGTGTGCTCGGCTCGCAGCCGTACGCAAATCCCCCAGTCGTAACCGCTGAACCCGTAAATTGATCCAAGGGGCCGCCGAATTCACCACTTGCAATGGCTCTCTATTTATTCGGGGAGAAGATGGTTGAGCGGAGCCACTCTGAAAGCTAGCGTACATCCATGTTTGACCTGACGACTTATCTGTCAAACCTCAAGGCCCGCGTTGACGACTATCTGGACCGGGCTCTCCCTCCCCCGCAAACGCGTCCTACGCGCATCCATGAAGCGATGCGATACAGCGTATTCGGCGGAGCGAAACGACTGCGCCCGATTCTGTGCATGGCGGCGGCGGAAGCCTGCGGCGGCGATGCTGAGGCAGCGCTTCGGCCCGCGGCGGCGATCGAGCTGCTACACACGTATACGCTGATCCACGACGACCTGCCGGCAATGGACGACGACGACCTCCGTCGGGGGCGTCCTACTTGCCATATCCAATTCGGCGAAGCGGTGGCTATTCTCGCTGGCGATGCCCTTTTGACGATGGCCTTTGAATGGCTTGCAGACTGTCCCGCGCCCGCGCCTCACGATCCACTCGCCCTAGTTCGAGAACTGGCTCGCGCTGCGGGCAGCCAGGGCGTGATCGGCGGCCAAGTGGAGGATATCGAGGCAGAAGGCTCGCCACCCGATCCACTGAAGTTGGAATTTATCCACATGCACAAAACGGCCGACCTCATTAAGGCGTCATGCCGAATCGGCGCGATCACCGCCGGAGCATCGACAGAATGGGTCGATTCGCTCGGCCTGTTTGGAGAGCGGCTGGGTCTGGCCTTTCAAATTACCGACGACATCCTGAACGCGACATCCGATGAGTCGGCGTTGGGCAAAAAGACGGGCACTGACGCCGCACGGGGCAAACTGACCTATGTGTCGGTTTACGGGATTGAAAAAGCACGCTCGATGGCCCTGCACTATGTCGAGGAGGCGAAGGCGCAATTATCCGAATTGCCCGGACCGGTCTACTCCCTAGAGGCGCTCGCAGACTTCGCAGTGTCGCGCAAATCTTGAAGATGAGGATATTTGAGCGCCTTCGAGTCGGCCTTCGTCTAAATGTTCGCACATGCAATCGATCCCACTAAAGCTTTTCGCGATATGGATGAGCTTTGCAGTCCTAGGATGGAGCGAGCCCATCCGAGACAGGCACGTAGAAGCCGAATTGATTGCCGAACCGGTCTCTATCCAACCTGGAAAGCCCTTTTGGGTCGGCCTGCTCCTCCGACACGATGAAGGATGGCATTCGTACTGGCGAAACCCAGGTGATTCGGGGCTAGCCACCAAGATCAAATGGAGTCTGCCGCCAGGTTTTGCTGCCGGCGAAATCCAGTGGCCGCTTCCATCGCGAATCCTTACGCCTCCCCTCGCCAGTTATGGATATGAGCGAGAGGTCCTCCTCCTCGTGGAAATTCGAACGCCCCCGAACTTGGAATCCACCTCCTATATCTTTCGGGCTCGCGCGGAATGGTTGATGTGCAAGGAAATCTGCCTTCCCGGCAGGGCTGACCTTTCGCTGACCGTCGAAGTGGGCGAAGATCCGTCGCCCAACCCCCGCCACGAGCGGCTGTTCAGGGCCGCCCGAGAGGCGCTTCCCCGCGAAGCACCCGATTGGCGCGTCGAGGCCCGACTGCTCAATGACTCGATCGAACTTGTCTTTGAACACCCGACTCGGACTGTTTCCGGCGCCCAATTCTTTCCTTTCCGAGACGATCTGATCGTGCATGCCGCCGACCAGATCTTTATCCGGGATGGGACAAAACACATCCTGCGAATTCCGATTCAAACTCAGTCAGAACGCCCTCCCGCTGAGCTGGAAGGCATTTTGGTCGCGGAAAGCGCATGGACGGCAGATCCCACTCATCGCGCCATCCCGGTTAAGACCGACCTCAAGCGGGAGGCGAGAATCGGGCAAATACCTCCAAGCGCGGACGGGCTGAAGTTCCCATCCACGCTTGGTGCATCGATGATGGCGGCATTCGTCGGCGGACTGATCCTAAATCTTATGCCCTGCGTATTTCCGGTGATCTCGCTCAAACTGCTCGGCTTCGTCTCGCAGTCAGGGTGGTCACGTCGACGGATGGTCTTGCACGGATTGGTTTTCGCAGCGGGAGTGCTCGTCTGCTTTTGGATTCTTGCCGGGCTGCTGATCGCACTTCGAGCGGGCGGTGAGGAGATCGGCTGGGGATTCCAGTTGCAGTCGCCGAGAATCGTGCTGGGGCTTGCTGCGCTTTTCTTTTGTCTCGGGCTCAGTTTGTTTGGCGTGTTCGAATTCGGTCTCTCATTGACCACCGTGGGCCAGGAACTGCAGTCCAAGAGCGGATATGCAGGGTCGTTTTTCAGCGGGCTGCTCGCCACGATTGTCGCGACACCCTGCACGGCCCCCTTCATGGGGGCTGCGCTCGGCTACGCGCTGACTCAGCCTCCCGCATCCGCTCTTGCCATTTTTACGGCGCTGGGACTTGGTATGGCCGCACCTTATGTTGCGCTATCCGCCTCGCCGGGCATCGTCCGCCGAATTCCGAAGCCCGGGCCGTGGATGGAGTCGCTCAAACAGGCAATGGGGTTCCTGATGATGGCCACCGTCGTGTGGCTCGTGTGGGTCCTGAGCCTTCAGGCCGGCGCAGCGGCGGTTATACGGGCGGCGAGCCTCTTTCTGATACTAGCCCTCTCAATGTGGATCGCGGGTCGATGGGGCGCGCTCCATCGACAACGATGGACTCGACTTGGGGCGCGGGCTGTTGCGATGCTTCTGGCCGCAAGCGCACTTATTCATGCATTCCAATCTATAGGATATGAGGTCGCTCCTGAGAAACCGGCACACAGAGCGTCCGAGTGGGAACCGTTCTCCCCCGAACGACTCGCGCAGTTGAGGCGCGAGGGACGCCCAGTCTTTATTGATTTCACAGCGGCATGGTGCCTCACCTGCCAAGTGAACAAACAGGTAGCATTGAGGCGGCCCGAGGTGCTTGCGCGCTTCCGCGAAATGGACGTTGCCCTGCTGGTGGCCGACTGGACGGATCGAAACGATGTGATTACTAGGGCCCTTGAAGAGTTTGGCCGAAGCGGGGTGCCCTTGTATGTCTATTACCCGCTGGGCGCCGACTCGAAACCCATCATTCTTCCAGAAATTCTCACGCCTCGAGTCGTTCTGGATGCGATAGCTGGAAATCGTTGAACGATGCGATATGTTCTTGGTCAAATGATACAATTACTATCCACGGAGGTTGATCGCAAATGAAATCGATGATCGTGTCCGCGCTCGTTCTGGCTCTATCGATAACGATCGCAGGCGCGCAGGTTAGGAATGGTGATCCGGCGCCCGACTTCCGATTGAGGGACATCTTCGGCAATGAGCACGCATTGTCCGACTATCGGGGCAAAACGGTCGTATTGGAGTGGATCAACCATGGCTGCCCCTTTGTTCAAAAACACTACGACAAAGGGCATATGCAGGCGCTGCAACGGGAAGCCACGGCAAATGGAGTCATTTGGCTATCCATTTGTTCCTCCGCGCCCGGCAAACAGGGTCATTACTCGCTGGAGGAATGGCAGAAAATTAACGAGGAGAAGCAGGGTGCCGCAACGGCCATCCTTCTTGATGAGGAGGGCACGGTGGGCCGTCTTTACGGCGCGAAGACGACGCCGCACATGTATATCGTCAACGCCGAGGGCGTTTTAGTTTACCAAGGGGCGATTGACAGCATTCGGTCGACTGACCCGGACGACGTGCCAAAGGCAAAAAATTACGTCCGAGAAGCTCTCGCTGACCTCGCGGCCGGACGGCCGGTGGGCACACCGCAAACCCAACCTTACGGGTGCAGCGTAAAATACAAGTAACGTCGAAGTATCCGGAGATGTAAAAAGAGCGGGCTCTCAGAAGCCCGCTCTTTTTTTTCGGTAACCGAGTGGGGATTGACGACCGGGATTCAAACCATCAGATTGTTCCTTTGCTGTCCAAACCGCATGTCGGATTCATCAGCCAACAAACACCAACTCGACATCGCTTCGGTCGCCGTGATCGGCATCGGGACCTGGGGCCAGAACTTGGCGAGGGTCTTCCACCGCTTGGGCGCATTAGTGGCCATCTCCGACACGAATCCAGAACGCTTGCAAGAGGCAGCTCCCCGGTATGCCGGCGTCACAGCCACCTCCGATCCCAAAATGCTTTTGGATGACCCTCGCATCCGTGCGGTTGTGATCTCCACCCCGGCGGCCACTCATTACCATCTGGTTCGTGACGCGCTGGCAGCGGGCAAAGATGTTTTCGTGGAAAAACCCATGGCCCTAACTGCCAACGAAGGAAAAGATCTGGTCGAGCGGGCGGAGAAAGCCGGTCGGATTCTGATGGTTGGGCATGTCATGAACTACCATCCGGCCATCGCGGCCTTGCGAACGCTGATCAATCGCGGCGACCTTGGGCAGGTGCGATACGTCTACTCGAATCGTCTGAACATCGGAAAAATTCGCACCGAGGAAAACATTCTCTGGAGTTTTGCACCTCACGACATTTCGCTGCTTCTCAATCTGCTGGGCGAGGAACCGCGGCACGTGTTTTCGTCCGGCGGCGCGTGGCTCAATCCGGATGTGCACGATGTCACAATGACGCTCCTGCAATTTCCCAGCGGAGTCCAAGCCCATATTTTCGTAAGCTGGCTGCACCCGTTCAAAGAGCACCGCCTTGTGGTGGTCGGCTCCGAGAAAATGGCGGTATTTGACGACACGTCGGAAAATAAACTCGCCCTTTACCCGCACCGGGTGGAATGGATCAACCGCGTCCCGACCGCCATCCGCGCAGCGGCGGAAGTTGTTCCGACCTCGGATGAGGAACCTTTGCTGATCGAATGCAGGCAGTTTCTCGATAGTGTCGCGACCCGCGTTCCCCCGCCCACGGACGGCCGTGAAGGTTTACGGGTTCTGCGCGTCCTCGAGGCGTGCCAGCAGTCGCTCAAGACGTTGGCGCAGACTCGGGCCTTTGAGTCGTCGCAGACGGCATCAAAGCCCTATTTTGTTCACCCGTCGGCGGTTGTGGATGAGGGCGCCGAGATCGGCGCGGGGACAAAAATCTGGCATTTCAGCCACATTATGTCTGGAGCGGTGATTGGGGAAGGCTGCGTCATCGGCCAAAATGTGAACATCGCGGGAGGTACACGAATCGGGAACCGCGTAAAAATTCAGAACAACGTTTCCGTCTACACGGGGACCGTAATCGAAGATGATGTCTTTCTGGGGCCTTCCTGCGTTCTGACGAACGTGAAAAACCCTCGCGCGCAAATCAACCGTCATGACCTCTATGAAACCACGATCCTGCGGCGCGGTTGCACGATTGGCGCGAACGCCACGATTGTCTGCGGCGTCACCATCGGACGCTACGCATTCGTCGCAGCCGGCGCGGTGGTCACACGCGATGTCCCCGATTACACGCTCGTGGCCGGCAACCCTGCGCGCCCCAAGGGCTGGATCAGCCGCCACGGCCATCCTATGACCCGGCCCTCGGAGGATGGACTGTGGCGGTGTCCGGAATCCGGCTTTCGATATCAACTGGTCAATGGCTCCCTGAAGTGCCTGGATCTGGACGAGGACGCTCCATTGCCAGCCGAACTGGCCGTGGGCCGTCGGCGATACGACGAATTGAAGTCAGGACAGCCCCCATGCACTTGCTGATCTCACGTGATGTTCTGGTTCAGCATCTTCTGGCCTTAAACGAGGAGGAATCGGCCTTTCGCCGAGTCTGCGACGCGGCAAGCGGCCGCGGCGACACACTTTGGCTTCACATGGCCTCGATCCGAAACGCGCTTGAGGAGGCCAAAAAACAACTGTCGGAACGATCGAATTTTTCGCAACCGGCGGCAACAAACGATGAACTCCGGCGCCGCATGTCGGACGCAGTTCGGAAATGCGGCATCCTTCCCTCGTTGGCGGATGAGCTGGATGCCCTTTGGAGTTCGGAGCCGGACATTGCGCAAGCCCGTATTGCCCTGAGCCGTCTGCCAGGCAAACCAAAGCGCATCACTTTTGCCCCATCGGTAGATCCTGCCGACCTCACTCCGGAATCTTATCTGGCCATGAAAGCGGCTTCCGCTCCCATGCCGTTTATTGATCTTGAACGGCAACAGAAGGCGATCCGCGCCGGACTGGAGCGGTCGATCCACCGCGTACTGCACCACGGGCAATACATACTAGGCCCGGAAATTGAAACCCTGGAGGCGCGACTGGCCGATTATGTCGGCGTAAAGCATGCCATCACCGTCGCAAGCGGAACCGACGCCCTTCTCATCGCGCTGATGGCGCTGGAGATCGGCCCGGGCGATGAGGTCATCACAGTCCCCTACACCTGGATATCGACGGCCGAGGTCATCGCTCTCCTGAGGGCACGGCCCGTTTTTGTCGACGTCGAATGGGACACCATGAACATGGACGCGGAACGGATGCGGGCAGCCATCACTTCGCGCACGCGCGCGATCATTCCGGTGGGGATCTATGGCCAATGCGCCGATATGACCCGAATTACGTCGATTGCGTCCGAATGGGGCATCCCGGTCATTGAAGATGCCGCCCAATGCTTTGGAGCGACGCATCACGGCAGAAGGTCGTGCGGCCTGAGTCTGATCGGATGCACGTCTTTTTTCCCCAGCAAGCCCCTGGGCTGCTACGGAGATGGCGGCGCCATTTTCACGAATGATGACGGCCTCGCCGAAAAAATGCGCCAGATTCGCGTCCATGGACAAAAGGTCAAGCATCAGCATCCCGTGGTCGGCCTGAATGGTCGGATGGATACGCTGCAGGCAGCGATCGTTCTCGAAAAACTTTCGGTGTTCGATAAGGAGTGCGTTCTTCGGCGCGAAGTTGCGCGGCGTTACGATGAAATGCTCAAAGATGCTTCGGGTATCGTCACGCCGATCATCCGACCGGAAAACACATCCGTGTATGCGCAATACACAATCCGGCTGGACAATCCCGATTTGATTTCCACGCGGCTCCAGAGCCAGGGAATCCCAACCGTATCGTATTACAAAACGCCATTACACCTGCAGGGCGCGTTTTCAAATCTAGGTTACAGGCCGGGCGATTTTCCGGTTGCCGAGCGAATCGCATCTACCTGCCTCAGTCTGCCGATGTCGCCGTATCTCACCGCCGAGGAACAGCGTCGCGTTGTATCCTCGCTGCTGGCTGCAAGGTCTGAAATTTCCTAAAGCTTTTCGAAGTCAGCCGGTTGTCGATCGCCCCGCTCTTTAGAGGGAACTCCCCTAGGGCAAAATTTGGATGACGCGATAGACGCGCGAGGTTGCGGTTGTGTTTGTATCCAGCATCGAAGCGAAAGATGCGGTCGCAGTGACTGGCGGACCCACGTCGACCCAGGCCGGCGCGGTCAGCGAAGGAGAAGCCTGAAGGCGATAAACGCCGCCCGAGACGGATTCCCATCGTGTAGAAACCGACGTCGCCGAAGCGAAGATGGAGACGAACGCGCTGGTGACGATCGTCAGCGGAGTGTCATCATTCAAAATCATGACCGTCCCGATTGCCACAGCGAGAGATGCATTTGTGGGATTTTGTAGGCGGACAGTGAAAGACTCATCGGGCTCGTTCACTGTGTCCGCAACAATCAGAACCTGAATGGCCTGCGTTTGGACGCCTGGCGCGAAGGCCAGAGTGCCGTTGGTCGCGAAATAATCCGATCCCGCCAGAGCGGTGTCATTCGAGGTAAAAAACTGGACGGTGACGGTGGACGGCTGGGGCAGCGACAACAAAACCGGCACCTGTGCCGTTGTCACCCCCGAATTTCCTTCCGGAAGGGAAATGGATTGAATGCTCAACGAGGCGACCGTACAGGTGTTAGGAGTGCCCGGTGTTGGATTCATGGGGTACAGATCCGCCAAGGAGGAGATGTTGTTATCCGTTCCATCAGGGCATCTGCCCAAGGAATAGCCGTAGGGTGAAGACGCATTCGGATTCGGATCGGGCAGGAGAGGGCCAAGAGGCGCGAGTTCTCCACCCCCGCCTGCGAAATTCAGCCCATCGATGACCGTGGCGGGATCAATTGGGGGCACAGTGTCGGTTCCGTCCGCGAGAATAATGTTGTCCCCACCCGAGAACAGGCCCAAATCGGCGTACCCGGCCACGAGGGTCAGGTTCGGCACCGCAGGATTATCCGAATCCGTAAGACCGGCAAAACATTCCCACCCGGCTGTGGCTGTGGCATTGGTTGCATCCACGGCAACAACGACATACTGTCCAGGGCTGACAGGCAAAGACGTCCCACCAGGGGCACCCGGAAACTTGAAAACACCCTCCGATCCATCCCCCGCTTCATCTGTGAGAATTTTGCCGTCCAAATACTGGACATTCGTTCCGGAGTTATACAGTTCGATAAACTGGTTTCCCCCCTGTGGGCTGATGTTGTAAAATACTTCGTTAATTATCAAATTGGCTTGAGAAGACGAGACCACCAGGAAAAGAGCAGTTAGGCCCAGGAAGGCGGTTAAACGTTTGCAGATATTCGCCATAGTGGCATCTCAACGATTTCGATTATTACTGCTCCGTCTGAACTGCCAACACGGAATCGAGGTCCCCTGAGCCTGGCGGCACGCCTTTCTTTGGGCGATCCGTCTCATTTGCAGCACCAAGTCAGGGTTCCATATCGAGCCGAAGGACACGATAGAGCCGATGTTGATTGGTCGGACTCTGGATATCGCGGAACACAAAATCGCCGCCGTTGGTCGATAGGAATGCCGCCTGTTCATGGGGTCCCGATCCGCTGGCCGCGTTGCGCCAGAAGAATTCATTCCCGATCCGATTGGTCGCCCACTGCACCTGATAGTGTTCATTCCACGCGCCACGCCACACGATGCGATTTGTCGTGCCCTCCGCCGTAATCGAGGTGATGCGGAACTGGCCGAAGAAGATATCCATATTCCCCGTGCTTACCGCAACATAGTTCGTGTCATTGACGCCGACCACTCGCCAGCGCCCTCGATGCGTATTGAAGAATGGCGTGGCCTGCCAGACAATGTATTCTCGGAAGGCGCTGACATTGGTCGCTAGATTGAACCAGCTCAGACCTCCGTCGCCGGAGAACTGAACATTCACGATCAAATTCGTCGGGAGGTTAATCGCTCCCCAGATGAGCGGGAAGACGTTCGTTGGCGAATTGTCGTCGATCGAAATATTTCCGTTCAGCGTGCGAAGTTCGAGAATTCGGTTGGTTGGGCTGCGGCTGGCGTAAGGCGTATTGCCAAAAGCCCCGATGTCAACGCGCCCGCCGTTGAAGAACGTCTCATTCGTGAAGACCGAATTCGGATTGCCGCGATCGATGGCCCACGACGTCTCAGCGTCATTCACAAACACGCCGTTTTGCCAGCGTCCATACTGGCTCCGGAGCGTGAAATCGCCTGCCGCGACATTGTTCAACAACGGATTCGTGATGGCGCTGCGATAATCCTTCTGCTTGTCCAACTGCCACTGCAAGAGGTCGGTATAGGATCCGAAGATGGCAGTGGTGGGCGCCCCAAAGAAGTAAACATTGTAATCGATGAACGCGTTGTCGATTGACGTCAAGACCCCAGCAAGAGCGGTTGAATTCGTCTCCGAGAGATAGAAGATGTTGTTTTGCACGACATCGGCCACGGTGCCAACCATGCGATACGCAAAGTTCGAATTGCCGACGAATGTTACATTTTCGACGAGCGTCGTTCGCCCATTCAGATTGTCGATACCACCGAGCCGATTCGCCCAAATCCGGGCATTTTGAACCGTAGCATTGAACGTGCGATTGAAGGCGATGGCGATTTCATTCGAGCGGCCGAAAATTCCACGCAGAACGACATGGCGGTTAGAGGAGGAATAAATCCCGTAGAAGCCATTCTGGACCGTAATGTCGCGAACTTCCACGAACGATGCTGAAATCTCAAGAGTATGCTGCGATGGATGGTCGCGAGTAAAGATTGTACCCCCTGCGGCCAGATTGGTACTGCCCCGGATCAAGAGGCGGCCGGTCGTCGGGTCGCCGCCCCTAGACCAAATGATACGGCTCAAACCGGAAATCGGGTAAATACCGGTATCCACGTAGATAACGTCATCGCCCTCTGTATCATAGGCATCGAGAATCGCCTGGAGACTCTGTTTCGGCGCGGACGGCGACAAACCACTGTTGGCATCATTGCCGGCGGCTGTGCAGTAGACATCGCCAACGGTATTGGTGTCGTTGACATAAAAGACAGTGCCGAAATTGCGCAGTTGGAACGGTGTATCAGTCGCATCGAAGACGTTGGTGTTCGAAACCAGCACGACACGCCACCGCGCCTGCAACGCGTTGCCAAAAGGTGTGCTGTTCCAAACGAAGGCGCCGTTCCCTACTGCAACAGGCCCGGAAAGGTTCGTCCATGAAAGGCCGTTATCGGCAGAGAACTGGACCACCACCTGTTCAGACGTGCTGAGGTTGCCGTAACGCCAGCGCAACGTGTTCGTCCCGCGAAGAACGCCGCCGTCGTTTGCCGTTATCGCCAATAACCAGGGCAGAGTTCGGCTCTTGCTGGCGAACGGGGTATTGCCATCGAAGCCTTGATTGGCAAGTTCGCCGTTGGGCAAGGGTTCATTGGTGTAAACGCTGAGGGGTGAACCCGCATCAATGCTCGGTGAATGATTTGTATCCGTTACCCAGGACGTTCCGTTCCACCGTCCGGCCACTGAGCGCAGACGGAAGTCACCGCCAGCCTCATTTGCGAAATACGGATCCGCCGAAATGCTGTTGAGGTCAAGAAGGGCTTCCCGCTGCCAGTAGAGAAGCCGCTCCCAGTTACCGTTTCGGTACCCGCCGATCCAGGCCCCGTTCACGGCCCATAGATTGTTATAGTCCGAATCAAGTGCACCCGTCTGGGCATCGATGCAGAACCGATCCGGCCCATCGGCCTTCAAGATGTTATTGAGGAGTGAGGCGCTGCCGAATCCAATCTTTCGCACAGCAGTTCCCTTAGTTGCCACCGTGTTGTGCCGGACAAATACGAGATTGCCGTCGATCAGCAAGCCTGGCGATACGTTTGTCCCGTATACGATGTTGTTCAGAATGAAGATGTTAGTTCCGAGCGTGTGGATGGACCCGTGCTGCACGACACTTTCGCGTACCGTACCATTGCGTCCTGCGATCGAAACGATACCGTTTGCGACATTGATTTTTTCAGCCAACACATTATCGCCCGCAATGATCAGCGAACCGTTCGTGAATATGAGGTGGCGGGCGATTGTATCACTGCTAAGAACGAGATTCCCTCGGTTGAATCGAATGTGTTCCAGCTCGACATGGCGACCCTCGATTTGCAGCAAATTCGCGGCGCCGGCAAGCGGCCGGTCAAACACGGTTCCCCCCGCAGCCCCATTAGTGCTCCCTCGAATCAGGACCGGCCGGCCGGGCCGACCTTCATCACCAATCGACAGCGACCACACCTCGTTGGATCCGAACAAATAGCCACCCGTGTCGATCAGGATAATGTCATCGCCCTCAACATCGAGGTCGGCGAGCAACGAGGACAACGTTGCCTTCGGCTCGCACGGGAAGATGCCGAGATAGGCATCGCTCCCCGGCCCGCAGGTGTAGACATCGCCGACCGTACTGGTGTCATTCACGTAGAAGATGAATTCTTTGTTCCGGAGCGAGAAATAGTGGTCCGTCATATCCCATATGTTTGTATTCGAAAGCAACGTGAGTCGCCACCGGCCAATCGGACTGGATGGGAATTTCTCGACGCCACCCGGGTATTTCTCGTCGGTCTGCCAAAGGAACGACATCTGACCCACTGTCGCCGTGCCAATATTCGTCCACGTCAGCCCATTGTTGTATGAGTAATCCAAGCGCACGAGATCGGTCGGAGGGATGTTCCCGTAATTCCAGGTTATAAGGGCCAAACCTTCGAGTCGGCCGCCACCAGACGCTGTGATGGCATATAACCAGCCGTTCGTTCGGCTTTTGCTCGCGCGGGCCGTATTGCCATGCGGGCCTATATTAATTCGCACGCCATTTGGAGTCGGTTCGTTGCCGAAATCCCACGTAACTGGCCCCGCGTCAATCAGCGGCGAGAAGTTCGTGTCCGTGGTGACGAACAGGCCCGTCCAAGGATCAAATCGGCCACTAGCACTTCGGAGGTAGAAAAGATCATTGGACGGATTGAAGAAGCCGGGGTCATCGACATGAAGGCTGTAGAAGTCTTGCATCGACGCCTTCGACCATTCCGGGATGCGGTCATAAGCCAGACCATTACCGATCATCAGGAAAGCGTCATGCGGAATGACATACGCATTATAATCGCCAATCGGAATTCCATTCGTTCCCAACCTGTAGACCACACCATCCGATTTCGCGTGCAAGACGGTGTTAGAAATCAGCATCGAGCCATTTGCCAACTCGACGGTATTCGAACCTGACTCCCAAAGGATACATCCTTCAAGCGTGTTCAGCGAGGATAGGCTACTGCCGACGGCAGACGCGCTCATCCGAGTCACAATCGACCGACTGACGCGATTTCCAGAGCTCAATTGGAAATTCACCCCTCGCATTCCGTTCCGGATCAGAAGGTTGCTTGCCGAATTGTTGGCGCTCTGCTGTTCGAAGGACAGTCCGAGCTCGAATCCGTGCAAAACCAAATTGTCCAAAGCGACATATTGGGCACCGGAAAAACGAAACGCGGCGTTCGTCATTCCCGGCGACGGTCTAAATTGCGACCCTCCGAAAATTTCAGCGCCGCTTCCTACGACGCGAACCAAAGCAGTTGGAGATCCGCTGTCCAGCGCTGAGACCAATATGAATTCGTCCAACGTGTGGACCCCCGTGTCCACATACACTGTATCGCCACCGTCGAGATCAAATCGCTCCAAAACGTGGCGCAAACTCGTGTGCGGCGTAGCCGGCGACAGCGCCGTGTTGGTGGGACTGCCTGGCGCCGTGCAGAACACGTCGCCCAGCGTGTTTGTATCGTTTACGTAATAGGCAATAGGTCCGTTCCGAACAGTGAAGGGCCCCGCCGTGTCGCACAGATTGGTGTTGTCCTCGCTGCATATCCTCCAGTATGCCAGCGGCGAGGAGCCTGACAGAGCGCTATTCCACGTCAGCGGCGCGGAAACGTGGAGCAGATTCGTCGCCAATACCTGCCATGTGGCGCCCCCGTCCATCGAAACCATAACCCGGACTCCGCTGGTTGGCGCAAACCCGCGCGTTAACCAGTACAGCGGCACATTGCCCGACGTGGTGCCACCTTCGCGCAGAGTGGCCGCCAGGACGGCCCGCTGCGCGGTTGAGGTGGGACTGCGGCTGGCCAGATGCGTATTGCCAAATACGCCCGCATTGATCCGGCCGCCATTCGGAACGGGCTCATTCGCGAACGGATCGCTGTAGCGACCGGCATCAATCGCCCACGATGTATTCGTGTCGAAAACAAGCACGCCATTTGTCGTGGTCCGCCCTGCCTGGCTTAACAAGGTGAAATCGCCGTCGGCGGGATTGGCCATTCCGGAGGCGATTCGCACCGAATGGATGTCCTTCCCGCTGTATCTCTGCCAGTCGCTCAAACGTGGCAGGACAAAACCAAATTGCGTATCTCTTGCGAATACGCCGTTGGTCGCCAAAGTGTACACATTGAAATCCGTATTGATCGAAGACATCCCGATCGTAAACAGCGCTGCGGTCGACACCGACCCGTCCACGATTGAATTGAACATCGATGGTGAAGCCTGATTCGCGACAAGGGCGCCGCCGTAGTTGCCATACAAGACCGCATTCTCAATCAGGGGCGCCGATACGGACAGCGAAATGCCGGGCCCGACATTGTTGGCAGCAGCGATTCGGCGCATCGAAATTGAAT